>JAFGIQ010000120.1 GCA_016929575.1 candidate division FCPU426 bacterium | reverse complement strand
GGTGGTGCGCGTGCTGGACGGCAAAGCCCTGCTGGTTGCCTTGCAGGGAAGGGAGATCACCGTGCAGCTGCAGGGAGTGAGAACACCCGCGGAAGCAAACCCCCTGCGGGAGAAGGAGTATCATCAGCGGGCAATCCGTTTCCTTGAACGGTTTGCATTGGACCAGGAAGTGCTGCTTTCTCTGAAGGAACCCTCTGCTGAACAAAAAGGAGGAAGGGAGGCCTATGTATACCGTGCCGCCGATCATCAGTTGATAAATTATGCAATCATTCGCATGGGCTTCGGGCATGCGCAGGTTCAGGAAGCGTATAGATACAAGCGCCTCTTTATCCAGGGGGAAAATGAGGCCCGCGAAGAAGGGGTGGGTTTATGGGGGATGGTTTTGCCCAAGGAACGCCGAATGCTTCCGGCTGCTTTACCGCCCGAGTCTTACCCTGCGTCCACTGTCGTCTATTTGACCATTGAGGACAAAAAATATCATCGTGATTATTGCCGGCAGCTGCAGCGATCCCGCTATCCCATGGCCCTGGGTAAAGCGCGGGCCGCCGGGTACAAACCCTGTGCTTTATGCTTTCCGCCGCCCCGTAAAAAAAGTCCTCACCCGGAGAAAAAAAGATAGAGCAGGCCAAGCAAGGCGCTGACCAGCATGAGGCCGAGGATGGCACCCTCGGAAAATTCGTATTTGAGCAGGGAGGTTTTCTCTGCGGTGTCGTTGTACTGGATTGTATGATGCGGTTTTATTTCCGGGATTTGTTCTTTTGTTTCGATGAGATTCATGGCCTCTGTCACCCCCTTGGTGAGAACTGGTGGTTACCCTGTTGGACGGGCAATGGCTGGCAGAGGTTCCGCCTGCGTCCTTGTTTTTACAATTTTATGACTTGTCCATAAAGAACCAAAATAGCAAAGGCGGAAATAAAGCCCGATTTGCAGAAACCTACGCCAAGGCTGAAGGCTTTCCAAGGATTACGCAGATGCCGCAGACGGGGTATAAAAGCCGCAAACCATGAATGCCATGCCCCGGTGATTTGTACCTCTGTCTCATCTGTGGATGATGCCTCGGGGTACGGTTTTCACGCCAATAA
Organism: candidate division FCPU426 bacterium; assembly: GCA_016929575.1. Classification (GTDB taxonomy): domain Bacteria; phylum Oederibacteriota; class JAAXVQ01; order JAAXVQ01; family JAUVAV01; genus JAFGIQ01. The sequence goes on along the minus strand of JAFGIQ010000120.1, from coordinate 3,645 downwards.
TTTTTACCCAGTTGGACGGGGGTGTACTATAATCATCCGAGGCCAAGCGCCTGCTGCCGGGGTATGGTGTCATCATGACAGAAAACGAACTCATACGCATTCATTATCAAGTCACTTGTCCGCCGCCCGGGAGTATTGAACGGCTGGCCAAGGAAATTGCGCTTGAACAAACCGTGGAAGTATCCGAAGAATGCATTCCCACCGCTTTTATCAGGGAAGAGGTGGTGGGGCAGGTGCTCTTGATTCAACCCCTGCCGGCGGCCGGTTCCTTTGAAGTGCATATCGGCTACTCGCCGGACATCACGGCCTACCAGATACCCCAGTTTTTAAACCTTTTTTTCGGCAACATCTCCTTGAAAAACAACATCCGTATCACGGAAGTGAAACTGCCGGAGACGTTTGTTGGGCGTTTTGCGGGCCCCAACCACGGGATGGAAGGGGTCCGCCGTTTGTTGGGCGTGCACGGCAGGCCTTTGGCTGCCACCGCACTCAAACCCATGGGCAGTTCGCCTGCCCAACTGGCGGCCCTGGCCGAGGCTTTTGCGCTTGGCGGGGGAGATATTGTCAAGGACGACCACGGATTGGCTGACCAGCCTTTTTGTCCTTTCCAAGAAAGGGTGGCAAGGTGCCAGGAGGCGGTATTGCAGGCCAATCTGCGCACCGGGCGCCGAACCCTTTATTTTCCCAATGTCGTGGGCGGACCTGAGGAAATGGCGGAGCAAATTGACTTCGCCGTGCGCCAGGATGTGCGCGGGGTGCTGCTTTCGCCCTTCCTGGTCGGACCGGATGTGTTGCGCCATCTGGCTGAAAAATATCCACTGGTTTTTATGACCCACCCCTCTTTTACAGGCACCTATTTTCATGACCGCTCCCACGGCATTGCTCCCGGAGTGTTTTTAGGCACGATCTTCCGCCTGCTGGGCGCGGATATTTCGGTCTTTCCCAACAGCGGCGGGCGTTTTGCTTTTACACCCCGGGAATGCCAGGAAATCGCCGGGGCTTTACGCCAGCCCCTGGGCGGTTTGCGTGCGGCGCTCCCCGGCCCGGCCGGAGGCATGCGGCTGGATTCCATTCCCGCCATGGCCCGGCAGTACGGAACCGAGGCAGTGTATATTATCGGCCAGGCTTTGCTTCTACAAACGCAGAATATGCAAGCCGCCACCCGCGCCTTCATGGCAAAGATTAGGGAGCATTTTTCCGAGACGCTTTCGCCGCCGCTTCCCCTGGAGGTGGATTCCACCTGCGACTGGATGGCGGAAAAAGAAACCACCCCTATCCGCGCGCATCTGGCCTGGCAGCCTGATTTTTCCTGGGAGGGACGGAGGGCTAAAGGATACAAGGCGGAAACCGAGCTGGCGTTTCAGGGCATGGAAAGGGTGGAATTGGCGGGCAAAAACGGCGAAAAAACGGATTTTGACCTGCGCTATTTCCAGCTTGCGCCTGAAGGCTTCTCCAGTCTGGAAAAACACCAACATGCGCATGTGATTATCACCCTGCGCGGACAAGGCATTTTGCGCCTGGAAGGCCGGGAGATTCCCTTGAGACCGTTTGATATAGCCTATGTGGGATCTTATCAGGTTCATCAATTGCGCAATGCCGCTGCCGAACCTTTCGGATTTTTTTGCGTTGTCGACCATGTGCGGGACAAGCCGCAAAAGCCCTGATCAGGATCACGGAAAATTAGAGAATAGAGCACCAACGATCAATCCGGTCTTGTTGAAAGGTGGGGTAAAAAGTGTATCTTCTTGTTTTGACAATGGCACTGCTGGTTGTCACCATGCTGGTGGTGATGGTCGGCATACGTCTGTACGATAATAGGAAGGTTGCCCAGATCAGTGAAATGCTGCGGGAGCAAGCAAGCAAGTTGTGCTTCGCGGATTCGCAAATAGCGGGATTGCCGGAAGTGGTGCAGCGCTATTTCCGGCACAGCATTGCATCCGGCACGCCGCTGGCAAGCTCAGCCCGCCTGCGCCTCGGAGGCAGCATGCGTTTGAATGTCCGCGGCAAGTTTCGGAAGCTGAAAGCCGATCAGACTTTCAGCCTGAAAGGTTATGTCTGGCGGGTGGTGCTGGGGGGGGTGTTTAGGCATCTGGCCGGCAGTGAAGTCTATGTTGCCGGCAACAGCCGCCTGCTTTGGTGGCAGTGGGGATTGATCCCCTTTAACCTGGCCCACGGCCAGGATAGCGCCCGTTCAGCCGCCGGCCGGGCGGCCATGGAAAGAATCCTGCTGCCGGCCACATTGTTGTCGGTTTTTGGCGTGCGCTGGGAAGCCCTGGCAGCCAACCGGGCCCGCGCTGTTTTTCATGTCGACGGATTCCGGATGACGCTGGATATGGAATTTACGCCCGCGGGAGGACTCCGGACCGCGACCATGCAGCGCTGGAACGATGTCGCGCGCCGCCACGTGTTTGCCGAAGCGCAGTATGTCCTGCGTGCATCAGGGGAGGAGAGGTATTTCACGGGCTATACTGTGCCGGCGGCTTTTGAAGCAGGCTGGAGTCTCAAAGCGGGGGAGTTTCTGCCCGTGTACGCGCCTGAAGTGGAGGCGATTGAATACCGGTAAAAGGCGCCGTTTGCGCCCGCCCTGCTGGTGCGGCGCTATAACGTCGGCAGTTCAGGATCCGGCCGTTCCCATTCAAAATAATCCGTCAACAAATATTCATTGGGTTTCTTTTCATTGCTCATGCCGATGTGGCGCAGCAATTTGCGGTCTTGGCTGCTGTACCAGAAATAATATTTATGCGGCCAAAACATGGCCATGCGGCCTTCGTTGATGGCGAATTCATATTTTTCAGCGGAGATATCCTGCCCGGCGAGGTGAAGGGTTTCCCGGCCCACGTGCCGCAGCCGCATTTCCACCGGCCCCACGATTTGTGTGATCAGCATGCGCAGCATTGGATCCTCAATGCGGCTGACGTTGCTTTGGACCATGTGAAAGGTGATCGCCCGGCCGGGCGCGGGGTAGTAAAAGGAAAAAAGGTAAAAAAGCGAACCATTGTTGTCAAACACCGGTTCCTGCAAGGCGTAGCGCGCGTTGACCAATCCGTGCAGGGTGATTGTGCGCCGTTGGTAGTCATAGACGGAGGTTTCCGTCACCTCCCGCCCCGGGTTGTAGTAGGTGGCGTGCAGCGGCCGTTTTTTGTCGTCAAAGACCGTCACTTCCTTGTCGCCGTATTCATTATAGTAGATGATCTCCAACCGCTGGTCCTGCTGTTCGACATTCAGGACGATTTCTTTTTGCGTGCCTTCGGTCCGGTAGGCATAGGTGTAATTTTTTATTTTGATCGCCTGGGCGGACAGGGGCAGCACGAAAAGGGGAATCATCCCCAACCGCAGTAAGGAAGACGTCTTGCCAAAAGACATAAAAGGACAGGGCTCCTTGAATATTTTAGCAAACATTATAGCATAACATATATGCCGTAATGGATACTAAATCCTAAACACGAAACCCAAAAACCGGTGTGCTATTCTAAAAATATGAAACCTCTCACACGTGTCAAAATTGGAATTGAGAAAGATACGACAACTATTGTAAAATTGGCGCCGGTAGGCACCCAGACTGCCGGAGATATCTTTTTGCCAAGGTGGCAGCGGAAAAGAAAAGTCCACGGCTGCTACCATTTTGGCGGATGTGCTCAATCCCTG
>JAFGIQ010000119.1 GCA_016929575.1 candidate division FCPU426 bacterium | reverse complement strand
CAAAACCTGCCTGAATTTGCCAACAAAAGAGTCTTGGCCAATTTTGCCATCGGCATGTTTGGTTACCAGGCCGGCCCTCAATATCACATCGTGGATTTTTTCGCCATCACGGACCCCCTGCTGGCCAGACTGCCGGCTGTCCCCGCCGGCTGGCGCATCGGGCATTTCCGCCGCTTGCTGCCCAAAGGATATCTGTCAACCCTTAATTCCGGTCGGCTCAACCTCCAGGACCAGCCCCTGGCCCGGGTTTATACCAAGTTGCAGATTATCACCCGGCAGCGGTTGTTTACCTCTCAACGCCTAGCGGCCATTGTGGATATGAATCTGGGTCTTTCCCTGCGCCGGGTCAATCTGAAATACTACCGCTGTGAACTTGTTTTGCCTGCCGGCAGGCGTTTTTTATTGCCCGCGCTCTTTCCCTTCCCGCGCTTGATGGCAAATGAGGAGGGAATCCACGCCGCCCTCCAACATGAATGGGAAAAGGCCTGTCTGCTGTGGCGTGAAGCGGAGCAATCCTGCACCAGGGACTATGAACCCACGGCAAATCTGGGAGTGTGCTATGAAAGCCGGGGGCAATACACCGAGGCCTTGCAGAATTACAAAACAGCGGGATATCACTATGGTGCCCCCTGGACCGGCTATTATGAATCCGTCTGGCTAAATTACTTCCAGCCCGAAAAAAATGCGTTTATTAAAGAGCAGGAACAGGCTCCTTGCCCCGCCCGCATACCTGTAACCCCCGGTCTCATGGATGATTTCGCCAAATTGCTGCAGGCGGGTTCCAATGCCGCCTATCAGAATGATCTTGACCAAGCGCTTGTTTTTTTCCAACATGCACGCCGACTTGACTCCCGCCGTCCTGAAGCCTGGGCCAACTCTGGAATCGTGTATGAGCTGTTGCAGAATTACCCCGAAGCCTACAATGCCTACAGCCTGGCGGGCAAGGCATTAGGGCGCCCCTGGCTTCAATATCAGCGTCAGGTGCAACGGCAGCTTACACGCCCTTGCGCGGACAAACGCGGCTTGTAGGATAATCATTTTTATCATGCATCCATTCCTCTAAATTTATCTAATGTTCCCGTGGCATCTGCCGTAACTATGTTTGAAATAAGGAGGGGTTATATTCCCAAAGGAAAACATAACCCTATGCTCCCCCATTTCTCGTACAAGGAGGATATTATGTTTGCAGACACTAAGGTTTTAAGGGGCAGGATAAAAATAATGGTTTTAGCGGTTGCAGGTTTGCTGGTGCTGACATGTATCCCGGGAATACGTACGAGCCATGCGGCGGTAGCGGGAAAAAGCAGCAAATCATCCACTGTTTCAAAAAAGTCTTCCGCCGGCTCCTCTGTTTCTGCGGCGTCATCCTCCAAACGCAAGGTGGCGCGCACGCGCAAAGAAATGATTCTCGAGGTTGAGATGCAGGCGCTCAAAGAAGCGCTGTCCTCACGGCAGGATCAGGAGAGCACCAACCAGTTTGTGAGCAAGGCGGAAAAGGAATTTGAAAGCGCGCAAGTCGCGGCCACCAAGTCGCGTGAGATGCTGACTGTCGCCAGTGAAGAGACCAGCAAAATCTCCGCCGCCAAAGACTCCGCCCTGGCCGTCATCGAAAAGGTCAAGGCGGCTGCCGAAGAAGTGATGAATCTTGCCAATGAAGCTAAAAAAGAATCCAAGCTGGCCGGCATTGAAGCAACCACCTACGTCGAACTGCGGAAGGAAGCCAAAGACGAGGTTGCCATCGCCGATGAACGCGAAAACATGGCCCTGCAGGTCCTGCAGCGCGCTACTGAAAAAGAGGCTTACTACCGCGAATTGGTCAAACGCAGAATCAACAATGCGGAAGATTTCTACTATATAGCGGAAGCGGCCATGAGCAAGGGTGGCAATGCGCAAGCCATGGAATTTGCCATCAAGGCCAAGGCTGAAATGGAGCAGGCCAAAATCGCCGAAACCGAAGCCGATATTCGGGCGGAAGCTGTCAAAGCCGCGGAAAAAGTTCTGGAAGCCAGAAAAGAAGCTTCTGAAGGGGCGCGTATTCGATCCCGGGCTTTCGCCAAGCTCATGAAAATTGCGGAAGAAATATCCACTTCCCTCCAGGAAGCGGCTGCCGCTGCGCAATTGAGCGCGCAAGCAGCCCAAAAAGTGCTGGATAAAGCCAATAGTTTTGCCGCTTCCAAAGATGAGGTTTTGACTTTTGCCAATGACAAAGTCACAACCCTGACTGAAGTGAAGGACTCGGCTGAAAGAAAAGAGATTCTGTCGGGCGAGGCTGCCCAATCCGCGCGGGCGGTTTTGGCCGCCAAGCAAAAGGCGCAAGCGCAAGCAGAGGCACGGGCCCAGAGTGCTTTGACCGAAGCGCGCGGTTTGGTCATCAAAACACCGCCGCCGGCCATGATGGATCAGCAGCAGGCCCCCACCGAAGGTCAACAGCAATAACACGGCTTCCGGTAATCAAAAAGACACGCGCCCCAGGCGGTTTTTTACCCGCCTGGGGTTTTCATTTGCCCCTGGCATCGTTCCAGGTATTGCCCCCAAATGTTTTATCCCCTTGCCGGCACTGCACATTTTAACTGCCCAATTTCCTGCCACGCATGCTGGGGCCGAATCATCATTTTTACTTTATGGGATCATCCATGCCAGGAATGGCTTGCTGGTTTTATGCCCATGGCACACAGATGAATACCAGCCACAGGAAGAACCACCGCAAAAATGGAAACCGCCGCCTTAAATAATATGCTTTCACCACTATCCTCTGATAGCGGTTGACGGCCTTATGGTATTGCTCGTGTTTTTTGGGGTCGGCTCCAGCTGCCTCGCGCATATTCAGCAACCGTTCAGCCACCGGCGGTTTACGTTTGAATATTCTTAAGCGCATTTTTCATGTCCTCGACTAACCGCTTTTTACGCAATATATTTCCACCCTTCGCATCTCTTGCCCCACATGTTATTAGACCCCCGGCGCTAAACTATTCTTGTGGTCTCATCCTTGCTGTCCACATTGCGCGAATACTGCCGGAGGCGTCCTTTTGCTTCCCAATAATCCATCCGGTCAGGGCTGCCGCAGGCGTCCTTTTGCTTCCCAATAATCCATCCGGTCAGGGCT
>JAFGIQ010000118.1 GCA_016929575.1 candidate division FCPU426 bacterium | reverse complement strand
TGGGGTAGGCGGCCTCGGCAGCGAAAAAGTAGCAATACCAGTCTTTTTCGCTGAACGCCGTCTCATCCCCATCCCAAACATCCATTCCGGCAGATGGCTATAAAACCTTTTTCAGAGGTTTCAATATATTTCTCTATCGGCCAAATCGCATGGCTACTTAAGCGCTGATTCCAAGGAGTTTGCGCCCCGGCCGCCTTTTTGCAGGGGGGATGACCTGCTTGCTCCAGATACGGAGCCATTGCTGCCTGCAGATCAATGGCTCCGCGATGTGTGAATCGGCGTACGGAATCCGTCAGGTTTGAGCGTTAAAAGAGAACAATTCAGGCGCGGCAGCAGTTCTTCAGCCGTACTGCCCATGATGAATCCGGCCACCCCTGTCCTGACCACGGTGCCCATGACCACCAAGTCTATCTTCAAACGGCCGGCCAGGCGGGGGATGACCCCCTCCGGCTCACCCTTGATAAAATGAATTTTTAAGCGCGGCCAAATCCGGTAATACGGGGCCAACAGCGCATGGAAGGCCTGCTGTTGGGACAATTGTATGCTGTGTGAAAGCTGCAAAATGTCCTTCTGGTCAACGGACATGTGGCCATGGCTCAGATACATCTGCGGCAAGCTCGACCAGGCGTGCACCACATGCAGGCTGCTTTGCTCCCAGGAGGCCATGGCCACGGCGGCATCGAGAATTTTTCGGTTCAATTTATTTTTGGTCCTGTTTTTGGGATCCGGATCCACGGCGGCCATGATGCGGGCAAATGCTTTTTGGGTGGATTTGATCACCCAGACCGGACAGGGGCATTTCCGCATCAACTGGCTGGGAATGCTTCCAAAAATCAACTCTTCTATGCCCTTCCGGGCCGCCGCAGATACGACCACCAAATCATGGCGCTGCCGCAAAACCTCCTGGATCAATACCACGGAAGGAATCCCCTCTTTCACGCTGGCCGCAACCTTCAACCCCTGCCTCTTTGCTGGTGCAATCATTTTCTGCAGATAGGCCAGGCACCGGGCCTTGGTCATTTGATGCATGCTCTGCCAGGCACCCGCATCGGTCATGACATAATCGCGCGGATGCCTGTCCAACACGTCCATAATGGTCAGGCGGGCGCGGTTATGTTTGCCCAAATGCAGGGCGTGCTCCCAGGCGGCCTGGTCTTCTTTTTTGGAATAAAGGCACAGAATATTCGCAAAGCGCTGCATGTATCCTCCCTCCCCGGTTTTATTCAGCGGCTGGTTTCTCACCCTGCACGGGACGCGTGCACCAAAGATAATGTGCCCCAGCTCCATGGCAGGTGCGGTAGGCGGGGCATGTACGATCATACCATTGTTCTTCATTTTCGTCGATGCGGTAATGCTGTTCCTATCAGCAGGCCGGCGCTGTCTATCTTCCCTCCTCTTCCGCCACCTGCGGCCGCAATCCGCGCAAGCCTTCCAGCCACAGGCGCAGCACCTCCCTTGGCGCCTGGCCGGATGGCGGCCGGGGCAAACGGCGTACGGTTTCCCCCTGGTTGAGCCCGAGCAACACTTCCTTGAGGGCGGTCAGGATCCCGACTCTTTTTTCTTCCCGGGCCCGCGCCTTGATGTAACGGATGGCGGCCAAACCGTCAAACCATTGATGCACGGCCAAAGTGAATTGTCTCTGGGCAGGATAGGTCTTTTTCATTTTTTTCAACATCGACACCGCGTCTTTGGCCTGCAAATATTCCTGCAACCGCGGCGCGAGCCGCGGCAGCACGCTTTCCGGATCCTGCCAGGCGACTTTTGCGTTGCGCAGAAAAGCGCGCAATTCAAAAAATGCGTTTGGGGCTTCCACCCGGGCATACCCGGTGTAATCCTCGGCCATGACTCTTTGCAGTGCGCGGCTGGTGCCGTAAGGCATGCGTTCCGACAAACGCGCCTCGGGAAAAACCATGATGTGATGAAGCCTTGCCAGCGGGCGCAAACCGCTGGCCTTCACGAGTTTCTGCCAAAAATAAAAATCCTCGCCTGCCTGGCGCAACGGCATGCCGTCTGCCAATGCGTATCCCCGGGCCGAAACCACCATGCAGGAACCGATGGTCGGATACGCATAGAGCGACCCCGCCAGGCGCAGTCCGAGTTCAAAATAGCGCAGCCAGAGTTCATACTGCAAAATGGCCTCCGCCATTTTTTCATCCTGAGGCAGCGGATGGGCAAAAGCACAAATACCCCCCAAGGGGGGATTCCCGGCCGTGAAAACTGTCAACACCTGGTCAATATATCCTGGAGATACAGGCGCATCCGCATCCATGCTGGCAATGGCTGCAGCGTCGCTCTTGCCTGCCGCTGCCAGGCGCTGTAAAGCCAGATCCATGCCCAAACGCCTGGCCATACCCACACCCTGCTTGGGAGGCAGTCCTTTCCCGACCGAGGCGCGGTCCAGGGCCAATACTTTAAGCCCTGATTTCCTTTTCGCCTGCAGGTCACTCAAGGTCGCCAGATTTTCCCTCCTGCAACCCGTATCCTGGTTTTCAGGATTGTTGACCACGACGATGACCTCGGTTTCGGCCAAATGCCGGCTGCCCTGTTCCAAAGAAGCAAGAACCCTTTGCAACCCGCTTCTTTCCGACCTGGCGGGTATGACAATAACCAGCCTGAGGTTCGGCGCAGGAACGGGCCAGGCTTGTGGTGCCTGGCCCATCATATGTTTTTCCAAATAGCGTTGGATTTCCGCGTGCAGGGGCGGACGCTTCGGATCCGCTGTTAATGGTCTTTTATGAGCAGGTCTGGGATTCATGCCGTGTAATCCATGCTGTCCCGGGCTTGCAGCCGCCCTGTATACAGCGCCGGGTGGTCAATTCCATCGAATATAGCCGTTTTGCTTCTTTTTCCAATAAACACTCGAGGTCGGACGCCGGCCGGGGCGTTGGAAAAAGAAAACCAAGAGTACGCCCGCGCCAAACCCCCCTATATGCGCCCACCAGGCTACACCGCCCTGGCCTGGCATGCTCGCTGTCAGTATGCTCATCAAGTACTGCTGCAAAAACCAAACCGCCAAAAAGAAGAAAGCCGGCAACTGAAAGAATTGCAGAAAAATAACAATAGGAACCAGGGTTAAAACCCTGGCTTTGGGATAGAGAATGAAATAAGCCCCCAAAACACCGGCAATGGCGCCCGAAGCCCCGATGGTGGGCACCTGCAGCCCGGGTTGGACCAGGTAATGGGCCAGGTTGGCGGTTACCCCGCAAAGCAGGTAAAAAACCAGATACCGTCCGTGTCCCATCCGGTCCTCGACATTGTCCCCGAAGACCCAGAGGTAAAGCATGTTGCCCAGAAAGTGCCACCAGCTTCCGTGCAAAAACAGCGAAGTCAGAAGGGTGGCGCTGACACCCAGGAGGGCGGCCCAGGCCGTCATTGAGCCGGACTCCCACGCGGAGGCGGCTTGCTGAAAGGCTGCCGGAATAAATCCATGCGCCTCTACCCATTGGATCACTTCCGGTCCCAGCTTCAGCTCATACATGAATACGGCCGCATTCGCCAGGATGAGCAAATAATTGATTATAGGCACGGTGTGCGAAGGAATATTGTCTTTTAGAGGTATCATGACTCTGCCCCTTGGCTTTTTGCTGTTGTTCCCCCGCGGCAGGACTCAGCACCGGATGTTACACCCGCCGGACATGCAGTCAAGGAAGATCCTGCAGCCACGTGTCCGCAGAACCCACCTGCCGCAGGAACACCTGGTCCTGCTTGTGCACGTCCTCGGCCTGGTGATATTTGAAAAGCATGGCACCGTTTAGGAAACCAAGAATCTCTATCTTGCCGGCCTCATGGGAAAGCACATATTTAAAACGCTTGGCATGACCGTCCAGGGCGCTCTTGGCCTGCTCTACGATCCTGCACCCTTCCTGCAGAGGCAACTGGAAATTAGCCTTCACGCGTTTCACCGGCCGGCACTGAAAGACGTAGTACGGATTCACGCCGATTTTTACCAGACCTCTCAGCAAACCGGACAGCACTTCCGGATCATCATTGATTCCCCTCATAAGCACGGTTTGATTGTTGACCACCACTCCGGTTTTTTTCACCCTCTGCACGGCGGCCACGGCGGCCGGAGCCAGTTCCCGGGGATGATTGAAATGCGTCACGACATAGAGCTGTTTTCTTTTTTCCGAGAATTCAGCCAGCAGCGCCATCAGTTCGTCATCCTCAAGCAAGCGTTGGGGGAAAACGACCGGAATTTTGGTGCCGAAGCGGATGTACTCCAAGGTCTCGATCCCCGCCAATTCCTGCAGTATGAACCGAATCAGGTCGTTGTCCAGAATCAACGGGTCGCCGCCGCTGACCAGGACATTATAGATTTGGGGACGCGCGCGGATGTGCCGGGCTATCTCCCGTATCTTGTCTTTAATATCCTCGTCCGGCAGGCCGACGATCCGCTTGCGGAAACAGTAGCGGCAATAGGATGAACATTGGTTGGTGATCGTCACCAGCGCCGTGCTTGGATACTTGTGCTGCAGGCCGTTGACTATAGTGCTCTTGAGCTCTCCGCCGGTGTCATAAGACCCCTCCTGGTCCATTTCCCAGAGCGAGGGAATGCTCATCTTGGCGATCGGATCCGCGGGATCCTCCTTGTTTGCCAGCGACAAGTAATACCGGGTAATGCTCATGGGGTGCAAGGCTATAATCTGCCGCAGACTCTCCTCCTCTGCAGGCGCCACGGTGACATACTGTTTCAATTCATCGATGCTGCTGATGTTGTATTGCAACTCCTCTTTCCAGTTCATGCTGCTCCCCCATGTCTTTTGCACGGCACCTGCCTGGCCTGGTCTCCCTTTGCGGGCAGAGCTTAAATTAGCAACAATGTTTTTTTTGTCAAGCCCTTTCTCTCCAGAACCGCCGCAAGCGTCCCTTTCCTCCCAATAACCCTTCCGGTCGGGCCTGCCGCCAAACGCTTTTTCCTTTTTCACGATCAATCCGGTCCGGCGCTTAATTTCCCGAAATGCATGCCGATGATACCATGTGTTGTTGGCGCGGCGATGCGCCAGCGAAAACCGCTATTTTGGCTTTCCGGGAGCGCAGCATGAAAAATATTATCCGCCTTTTGCTTTGTATGGTGTTTGTCGGCATGGCCTGTTCGCCCCTGCCCAAGGGCGTGGTCAGTAAAGCCACGCAAATCAGTAAAAAAGGCATCATGCAGGAGTGCACATTCTACCTGAACGGCAAACCCGTGGCCAAGAGTCTTTTTGACGCCACCGGTGCTCTTGTCAAAACCGAGGGCAAAATTCCCGATGGATTGGTCAAACACCTTTTTGTGGACAATGTCGTTAGCATGGAGTTGACCTATCAAAACAACAAGAAAAACGGCCCCTACAAGGTATTCAGCCGCGAAGGCCGGTTGCTGGCGGAGGGCGCTTTTCAGGATGACCAGCCGCATGGCATCATCAAGACCTACAACGAGCAAGGCCTGCTGACCCTGGAGAGGAGTTATCAAGACGGCGAATTGCACGGACCCTCCCGCTGGCTGTATGAAGACGGGAGCATCCAGGTGGAAAAAAACTACCGGCAGGGAGTGGAACACGGAACCTTTGTCTGGAAAGACAAAAAGGGCAAAGTCACCGCCACCGAGGTCTATAAAAACGGAAAAAAGATCAAATAAAACGGCCAAGGGGCTGCCCTGTCCTTTCGGACTCAGTTCACCTCCTGCGCCCAGTCATAGCGTATTTCCAAGAATACATTGCTGTCCCCGTGCATCCTCCCCAGCCGTTCCTGCCAGTCGATCTCCATTGCATCCCCGCCTGGCGTCCGGTGCCAGGCATAAATAAAATAGGCGCCCAGTGCAACCTCAAAGGCATTGAAGGGTCTGTAGGCTACTTTCGGATTCAGCAACAGACTGCCGTAGCGGGTGTGCTCCCGCCGGTCATACTGTTCGGGCAGATAATAAACCCCGGTCAGGGAGGGGATGAATTTGGAACGCGCCAAAGGCCACTCCAGGTTGAGCATGAATCCGTGCAGCCAACCTTCGCTCTGATTGGCAATCCGGTACAGCAAAGCCCGGGAGTAATACTGGCGCGCATAATCCGTATCGAGCAACAAACGCGTGACCTCCGGCTGTCCCTGGGGATAATCGGCATAGAAGCGGTCATCATAGTGAAAGACATACGTCCCGGTGTATTGCAGGTTTAGATAGAACCGTTCTTCAGGGCCGTAATGAAAATCGAGCCCGGCTGTCCATTCCAGGTAGGGATTGCGCTTGTCATAGCGGACCGCCTCCGGATCCCGGGTCAGGGAATAGCAGGTTTCCAGCCAAACGCCGAATCTGTCCAGGGTGGTTTTCATATCCAGCCCAAACCGGTGAATCCGCTCCTTGAGCAAGACCAGGGATTTTTGCAGCGGACCGGTATAACGGACAACAGGCGTATCATATTCGTCAAAGTCATAAATATAACTGACAGACAGGTCTAGGCCTGAAAACAGGCTTAAACGCAGTCCGGCCACCCCGGATTCCAGGGAGTAGGGTATTTCTTCTTGCCGAATTTCCGCCGGGCTAAAAAGGTCCGCCGGAATCTGGGCGGTCAGGTCAAAGGGAAAAGTCGTGGCTTGCTCATACGGCGCATACACGACCTCCAGGGCTAAGGCGTTCGAGGGATAATATGTTGCACTCAGGGCAAGCAGGGGCAGGGTTTCATAGGCAAAAAGATCTCCGGCATAGTCCTTGGGATTCAAATGATTGGTCGGATTCAGCCTGTCCGCGCTCCCCCAGCCGAAATGCTGGTAGCCGAACTTGAAAAGGAAATCGGACGTGCTCCACTGCACGTAATTTTCAGCCGGGGTCGACTGTAAAAGGGTTGCCCTCTCCCCGCCGGCCTCAACAATCAAGTCCGCATTCCACCGCGAGACGACTTTCAGGTCGCCCCGGACCAGTTCCAGGCCCAGTTCGTTGGTCAGTTTCGGGGATTTGAGGTAACCGGCAAAATCCAGATGGTCTTTAATCACCGGCGCGTGGAATTCAAATGCATGTTCACCGCTGAAGCTGACGCCTTGCCTTTCCTCCTGCCCAGCCGGAATCCCGGTATCCGGGGCCGCCCCGGCAGGCGGTTTTTGTTCAGCCGTTGCGTCCAAACCGTCAAAAAGCGCGTTTAAATCCCGCGCCTCCTCCGCCTGGCCCGGTTGCACTGTTGCTGCAAAAACCATGGCTCCAAATAAAAGCATACCCCCCAGACCTCTGGCCGCGTGGCGTGGCATCGCCCTTCCCCCTTTTTACTTTTGCAGTTGCTTCACAGTGAAAAGCGCATCGTCCAGACCGGTGTTGATTTTGATGTCTTCCATTTTCAGAAGCGTTTTATGCCCGTCCGCGGCCAGGGCCACGGTCTTGACCGGTACTATCACCTGGCCAAAGGTCCGGACTTCCGTGATATACACGTACTTGACGGGCTGTTTCTGCTTCCGGTCGAACATTTCCATTTTATAGGCGAAATAATCCTCCTGGCTGACCCAGATATTCACTCTGGCATAGGGGGCATCCGGATCCCGCGGAACCGAGGCGATCTTCCAACAGGTTTGATTTTTTTCCACGCTGTCCTTGACATAGGTCCATTTTTCTTCACCCAGCAATGTGTAGTCGGCATCCGAAAAATCACGGTTCTCCATGTCGTAGTAGGTGAAATCAGAACCCATGAAGGCGCCGCTTTTTCCGGAGGCGGCAATTTTTCTCACCTTGCCCAGATCCGGCAGCCACAAGCGCTGGTCATCATCCCCTTTTTTATTCCCGCGCGTCAGGAATTTTGTGCCTTTGACATCCGCCGGCGACAGGAATTCCGTGTAGGTGTTGGTCCCGTCCTTGGTTTTTTTGGAAAACATACGCAATGTGCGCACGGTCTGCGACCCGTTTTTTTCCCGCAAAGCCATTACCATGGCTCCCTGCATGTCTTCCGCCTCCGCCAGGGCAAAATGCTTTTGCATAATCCCATCCGCCTGTCCATCTGCCCAAACAGGAGCGGTTGTTGTCACTGCCAGTGCCAGGGCCAAGCATGCGCCCGCTGTCCTATGCCTGATTGTCATGTTCTCCCCCTTATGCCTTCTTTTGGCCCGCCTGCTAAAGGCACGGCGGCGCCTATACTTGTATGCGTTCCTGGGCCAGCCTGCCCCGGGGTTTGAAAAGATTCAGCAAGACAGGCAAAATGGTCATGGACGCAAAGGACGATGTCAGCATGGTCATGCTGACCAGTATCCCCAAAAACCGCAAGGGGCTGAAAGCAGAAAAAAGCAAAATGGCAAAACCAACGGCCACGCTGACGGCATTGAATAAGATGGCTTTGCCGGTGGTCACCAGCGTACGCTGGGTAGCGGTCTCCAGATCCGCCGTCTGTGCTTTCTCGCGATAATATCCGGATATGAAATGTATTGAATAATCAATACCTATTCCTATGGACACCGATGCAACCAGGGCGGTGCCGATCTCTAATGGAATATTGAAAAATCCCATAATTCCAAAATTTATCAGCAAAGAGATGCTCAGAGGAACAATGCCCAACATGCCGCTGAGCCAGGACCGCAGATAGACCGTCAATACAATGAAAACAAACAATAAAGAAAGCAGGATGCTGGATATCTGGGTCTTGATGATATAGTCGTTAACCGCCAGTACCATCTCAGCCATGCCCACGGTCTCCAGAGTATAGCCCAGCGGTTCGATGTGTTTTTGCGCATACTTGATTATATCCGTCTTTATGCGTTTGATGAACTGGGGATGTCCGTCGTTCATCTGGACCGTCATTTTCGCGCTGGTGGGATGGTCCATATTATCGATGAATTCATTTAAATTCCCGGAATACAACAACAAATACTGGGAGATAAGACGCCGTAAATCCTCCGGCCCGGTTTTTCCATATTTTGCCGGATCCGTGGGAATCTCGTCAAACGCTTCGCCTTGGTAGTTGATCTCCTTCAATACCGCCTCAACCAATGCGCGGCCGGAAAACTGTTGTTGATCCGTCCGGCTCAGGGAGCGTTCCAGGATGCCCCCCAAATCCTTGGCCGTCAATGCGCCGGCCGGAGCATGCGCGGGCATATCTGTATGCATGACCTTGTTCATGCGCTTGATCATATCCGCAAAAGATAAAACCTGCTTCACTTCCGGGTATTTTCGCGTTAAATAGGTTTTCAGGTCATCCATGGCCTGGAGGATATCCGGCTCTTTCATGCCTTTTAGACGTTTGTTGTCCCGTGAATCAGGCTCCTGGTCCTGCCCAGATTCTTCTCCCGGTGCGGGCAGGGCATCCGGCACGGCGAAATCATCTTCCGCCACAGCCTGTTCCTGTTTTTTTCCCCCGGCCGATACTGCCGCCTCCGAAACCGCCTGCTCCCTGCCCTGGAGATGCAAATACATGATGGTGCTGCCGTTAAAATGGCGGTTGGTATAGGCATCCGCCTGGCGAACTTCGGTTTGGGGCCTAAAATAATTGACGACCTCCTCGCCGATGATTATTTTCCGGATGCCGATAATGGCCAAGAGCACAACCACTATCGCCAAAGTCAGAACGCGATTGGTGCGTTTGGTGAAGAAGTGATAAACCCCGGCCAGCGTTTGGGTGGTCAGGGTCTCATCCTGTTCGCCCGGTTTTCCGGCCAAAGGACGCAACGGCTGCCTCTGTATCAGCAGCAGGGCCGGGATTAAAGTCAATGTCACCAATAAAGCCACCGCTACCCCGATGGCGGTGAAAATGCCGAAATTTCTGACCATCAAAATACTGCTGGAGGCCAAGGAACCAAACCCGGCCATGGTGGTGATGCCCGCCAAAAAGATGGGCATGCCGATCTTGCGAAAGGTCACAAAGACCAGTTCCTGACTTCGGCGGGAACTCACTGCGTCTTTTTCTCTTTTGGCTGCGGACAATTCATCATAATAATGGCTGATCAGATGGATGCCGTAGGCGCTGCCGACCGCCACCAGCAGTACCGGAATGGCTGAAGACATCACGGTAAAGGGCACATGCAGCAGGGCCATCAGGCCCAGGGTCCAGACGCAGCTGCATATCACCGTCACCGTGGTTAGCCAAACGCCGCTGATATTACGGAAGGCAATGTATAAAATGATCAGCAAGGCAATAAAAACAAAGGGCACCAGGCGGAGCATGTCTTCCCGGATTCCCTGCGTCACCAGCATGCTGACCGCTTCATTTCCCACCACGTAAAACCGTGTTTCTTCATCCTCGTATTCTTTCAGCGTCCGCTGTATATTTAAAAACGCCTGCTTTTCCTCATCGCCATGGGTCGGAACCATGCGCATGGTTTTTACGGCTTTGCCCTCCGGGGTAACCGTGGTTTTCTCCTCCGGCACCTCGGTCACCAGTTTGACGACGATCTGCGTTGCCTGCATGTCATCCGAATATAAGAAACCGCGGTATATATCCCAGGAGGCGAGTTTTTCTTTCAGGCGGCGCAGTTCTTCCTGATTGCGGGGCGGACGGGGCATGATTTTTTCGGCGCTAATCCCCCCCTCCATACCGGCCATGTAATCCACTGTGGCCAGGGAGGTTACTTCCTGCACATACTCTGTCTTTTCCAGCGCGCGTGTGACTGCCTCCACTTTTGCCAAGGCAGGCAGGGAAAAAATGCTGGCGCCTTCGGCGCGCATGATGATCATGATGACATCATTGTTGCCGTAAATGGCTTCGAGTTTTTTGGCTTTTATTTTGGCCGGATGATCTTCCATTAAAAAACTGCGCAGGGAATTGTCCATCCGCATATCCGGAATCTGCCAGCCGAGAAAAAAGGTGATCCCCAGAACCGCAACCAGGATCATCCAAGGATAGCGGAAAAATGTTTTCATGAACAACTCTCCCCGAGCAGCGTATAATGTATTCACCAGCAGGCCCTATACCAACGACACTTTTCCGGTTCCTGGCGCCAATGCCTTTTAGCTGCTTTTTATCCCTATGGGGACTGCATAAAAAATATTTTGGCCACCTTCCCGTGGTCAAAGGCAGGGCTTTTTAAGCACTCCCATTTTGCAGAGAATATAATTTGCAAACCATCCCCGCACTTAAAGTGCGTCGTATTCAGGTGCGGCTGGCCGTTTTTTAAAAATACCGCCACACCATTGTTATTTTCGGATGGAGAATGTCTTGACGCCGCTTTCAGATATGGTTCCCATTTCAGCCTTGATAATGCTTGCCTCTCGGCAAGACCAGGCACATGAAGGTTTTTTGCATGATGCAATATGTGCCCACTGTATCACAGAAAACAGAAGGTTGTCAATTTTCATCGTTTCGACATGCACCCATTGGGACGGCATAAGTATATTGACATATTGAGACCTCTGAAAAACTGATTGCAAACGGATGTTTGGGCTGGGCATTCACCGGACGGCCGCCATGGGGTGGGCGGCCGCCGTCTCATCCCCAGCCCAAACATCCATGCCGGCAGATGGCTATAAAACTTTTTTCAGAGGTTTCATATTTTTACTTTCAACAAACATTGCTGTCCGATATGGAAATGGCTGGCAAGAGAAAAAAACCCCCTTGCCCGTTTTTTCCAAACGGTATTCATGT
>JAFGIQ010000117.1 GCA_016929575.1 candidate division FCPU426 bacterium | reverse complement strand
TGGGCGCGTTCTCCACGGGGGTGGGGTCCACGGATTTGGCTGCGGCCATGCTGATCGGCAAGGCCTGGTTTAAAGTGCCGCCGACCATCAAGCTCGTCTATAAGGGGAAAATGCCCAAAGACGTGACAGCCAAAGACCTTATCCTGGCGGCCATTGCGCGCCTGGGCGTGGACGGAGCCAATTACCGGGTGCTCGAAATCACGGGGCCGGTCATCTCCTCCTTGTCCATGGAAGGCCGCCTGACCATAAGCAACATGGCCATAGAAGCCGGAGCAGTAACCGGGATCATCCCCCCGGATGCCATCACCCGCGCGTATGTTAAAAACCGCGCCCAGCGCAAGCCGCGCTACTACGTTTCTGATGACAAGGCCGGGTACGAACGGGTGGAGGAATTCGACGTGAGCAGGATGGAACCCATGGTGGCCAAGCCGCATTTGCCCTCCAATGTGGTGCCGGTCCGGACGGCGAAAAATATCGCGCTCGACCAGGCGGTAATCGGGTCGTGCACCAACGGCCGCATTGAGGATTTGCGCGAGGCGGCCAAGCTGCTGAAAGGCAAACGTGTGAGCCCGCGGGTGCGCACCTTGATTATCCCGGCCACGCCGGCCATTTGGCGCCAGGCCATGAAAGAGGGATTGTTTGATATATTCATGGCCGCAGGGTGCGTGATCTCTCCGCCGACCTGCGGCCCCTGCCTGGGCGGGCATATGGGTATTTTGGCCAAGGGCGAACGCGCCGTGTCCACCACCAACCGAAACTTTGTGGGCCGCATGGGTCATCCGGAGAGCGAAGTGTATCTGGCATCGCCGGCAGTCACGGCCGCTTCGGCCATCAAGGGCCGTTTGGCGTTGCCGGCTGAGGTGCGCGGCCAGGATTGGAAGAAGGGCCAGAAAAAGTAAGGGATGGGTGGGAGGCAATACGCGTAATCCTATGGAAACAGGCGGTGATGCTATGAAGCTGGAAGGAAAAGTGCATAAATTCGGAGAGGATATCAACACGGATGAAATCATACCGGCCCGCTACCTCAACACCAGCGATGCCGGGGAATTGGCCGCGCATGTGATGGAGGATGCGGATCCGGATTTTCCGGCCAAAGTGCGGCCCGGGGACATTATGGTGGCGGGCCGGAATTTTGGCTGCGGTTCCTCCCGCGAGCATGCGCCGCTGGCCATTAAGACCGCCGGGGTTGCCTGCGTAATCGCGGAGAGTTTCGCGAGAATATTTTACCGCAACGCCTTTAATATCGGCCTGCTCATCATGGAGTGCCCGGAAGCGGCCCGCGGCATTGCAGCCGGTGAGACCGTGGGCATTGATGCGGGGGCGGGACGCATCACCACTTCCGGCGGCCACGTCTACCAGGCCAAACCCATTCCGCCTTTTATGCAGGAACTGGTGGCACGCGGCGGTCTCATGCCCTGGGTCAAAGCCCAAATGGAAAAAAAACAGGCAGTCGCCTGAGGAAAGCAGGAAAGACAGCAAACGGTTAAAAAGAATCAAGGAGGGTTGTGATGGGAAAAAGGTATACAATCGCACTGCTGCCCGGCGACGGCACCGGGCCCGAGGTGTTGGCCGAAGGGAAGAAGGTTTTAAAGGCGGCGGAGAAAAAATACGGATTCACGATTGAATACACAGCCTACGATCTCGGCGGAGACCGCTACCTCAAAACCGGCGAGTTGGTGCCGGATTCCGTATTGGCGGAACTGGGAAAAGTTGACAGCATATACCTCGGCGCCATCGGGCATCCAGACGTGAAACCCGGGCCCCTGGAGGTGGGGATTTTGTTGCGGCTGCGTTTTCACTTCGACCAGTATATCAATCTCAGGCCCGTGAAACTCTATCCCAATGTTGAGACGCCCCTTAAGGACAAGGGCCCGGCGGACATCGACTTCGAGATCATCCGCGAAAATTGCGGCGGCATTTACACTGGCGTGGGGGGGAGTGCGCATCAAGGCACGTCCCTGGAATACGCCACCCAGGTCATGACCTATTCACGCGCCGAAGTGGACCGCTGCCTGCGCTACGCTTTCCGGCGCGCCCAAAAAAGGGAAAAAAAGCAATTGACCCTGGTGCATAAAATGAATGTGTTGACGCACGTGGGGGATTTGTGGTTCAGGGCTTTTCATGAAATGGGCGAAAAGGAATTTCCCGAGGTCAAGCGGGATTACAACCATGTGGACGCCTGCACCATGTGGATGGTGAAAAATCCGGAATGGTATGAAACCATTGTCACCGCCAATTTGTTCGGCGACATTATCACGGATCTGGGCGCCATGATCCAGGGAGGCATGGGCATTGCCGCGGGAGGCAACATCAATCCGGACGGCGTCTCCATGTTCGAACCCATCGGCGGGTCGGCGCCCAAGTACACCGGTCAGAAAAAAATCAATCCCATGGCCGCCATCGGCGCCGGGGCCATGATGCTGGAACACCTGGGGGAGGAAGCGGCGGCCAAGGCCGTAGAAGCGGCAATAATAAAAGCCCTGGAATCCGGCAAGATCAAGAGTTTGGCGGCCGGGCGCATGGGCTTGAATACCGAGGAAATTGGCGATTTAATCGCAGGTTTGGTATAATAAAAAATAAAATGTTTATCATACCGGCCATCACCCGGTTTCACCAGCTGGGGCACACTAGTTTTTGTGCGATCATGCAGGATATGGTTTCGGGAGACGGCCGCCAGTGGGAAGGCGGCCTCGTACGAAAAGGCAGAAAGACAAATCCTTTTCGCAGACGTTCTCTCAACCATATCTTGCATGATCTCTGTCACCGTGGCAGCCAATGTATTACTATTGTGATTAAATCCAGCCGGTTTAACCTGGAGGCTCATTTTTCATTGGATTTCGTGATCTGTGCATGCGAAAGGATGTGTGAGTCATGAGCAAGCAATACCGTGTCGGCATCATGGGCGTGACCGGAGCCGTGGGTACGGTCATGCTGCGCATACTGGAGGAACGCCATTTTCCAGTGGCAGAGCTTAAGCCCCTGGCTTCCGCGCGTTCGGTGGGAAAAACCGTTCAGTATCACGGCGAGGACATACCGGTCCAAGAGATGAAACCCGATTCTTTCAAGGGACTGGATATAGTCCTGGCCTCGGCCGGGGCATCGGTTTCCAGACAGTTTGTGCAAAACGTAAAGGAATCCGGCGCAGTCATGATAGACAACACCAGCGCTTTCCGCATGGAGGCGGATGTGCCCCTGGTAGTACCGGAGGTCAATCCCGAGGACATTTTCAAACATCAGGGTGTTATCGCCAACCCCAATTGCTCCACCATCATCATGCTGGTGGCTGTGAATCCCCTGCACCGGGCAGCGCGGGTCAAGCGCATCCTTGCCAGCACCTACCAGGCGGTGTCCGGCACCGGCGCCAAGGCCATTGCGGAATTGGAACAGCAGACCAGGCAGTGGGCCAAAGGCGAAAAGATAACGCATGAAGTGTATCCGTATCCAATAGCCTTTAATGTGCTTCCGCACATAGATGTATTTTTGGAAAACGGCTACACCAAGGAAGAGATGAAAATGATGCACGAAACCAGGAAAATGCTGCACGATGACAGCATCATGGTTTCCGCCACGGCTGTGCGCGTGCCGGTTTTTACCAGCCACTCGGAAACCATACAGGTGGAAACCGAAAAAAAGCTTACCGCGGCTGAAGCCAGGGAAATTCTGGCCAAAGCTCCGGGCGTGAAAGTGGTGGATGACCCGGCCAATAAAAAATATCCCCTGCCCCTGCATACTTCAGGGCAGGACGATGTCTGGGTTGGCCGCATTCGCGAGGATGTTTCCCACCCTCGCGGTCTGGCCCTGTGGGTGGTGGGTGACCAGCTGCGCAAAGGCGCGGCCACCAATGCGGTGCAGATCGCCGAGATTCTCATCAACCGGTGATAAAACTGGGACACAATACTTCATTGCGGTTTTAGGGAAGTTGGTATAATGAATTTAAAAAAGCCTCAATGAAGTATTGTGTTCCAAATAAGGTCACGAGGGGGAAAACATGAAACGCAATTACTGGGCAGCATTGATTGTTATAGGCGCATGGTCTATGAGTCCATCCGCGAGCCTGGCAGGGAATTGGGAGCTGGACGCAGAATCAGGCTTGGTCAACAGCGGTTACAACGTGGCCCGTATTCCCGGCACCACGGGCACGCAGGTTTCCTTGTCCGATGCTTTTCAATTGCAGCCCCAGCCTTACATCCGCCTTAAGGCTTTTTATCAATTCAACGATGAACATGGCCTGGGAGTGCTCTATGCGCCTTTGCGTTTTCAGGCAGAGGGTGAGGCGCCGTTTCCAATTGCATTTGAGGACAAAACATTTCCGGCCCGGACATCCTTGACAGCCTGGTATCGTTTTAATTCCTATCGCCTGACCTACAGGTACAGATTCTGGAATAACAGCCGCTGGCAGGGGCATTTGGGTTTTACCGCCAAAATCCGGGATGCGGAAATAAGCCTGGAAGGCAATGGCGTGAAAGCCCAAAAGACCAATGTGGGTTTTGTGCCTTTGCTCTATCTGCGCTTGTCCTGGAAAGTGGTGGAAGCCTGGAGCCTGCTTTTGGAAGCGGATGCTCTGGCAGCGCCCCAGGGCCGGGCCGAGGATCTGCTGGTGGCTGTCCAGTACCAGGCGGATGATCATTGGCGCCTGCGCCTTGGTTACCGCGGCGTGGAAGGCGGCGCTGACAATGACGTGGTGTACAATTTTGCCGCCATTCATTACGCGGTGTTGGGCGTTACCGCATGCTATTGAACTTGAAAGCGGGACAGGGCGCTTCATTTTTGAATAAAGGGGAGAAGAGATGAAGAATGCTTTTCAGATGTTCAAATTGGGACACAATACTTCATTGCGGTATTAGGGAAGTTGGGGTAATGAATTTAATAAAAAACTTCAATGAAGTATTGTGTCCCAAAAAAGGTCCAAACGGCGGATGAATAGTCGTTTCAGGATGATGCCCGTGCTTTAGCCTGCAAACCATAAAAACGCAATTAGTAAAATATGACTTGCACTGCGGAGGAGAGCGGTATATAATTATAATGATAATCAAAATCAATATCATAAAATAATAGGCGGGGGCGACATGGCGAAGAATGAAGCGCATGCGAGTATTGAAAGTTACTTGGCCGCCAAGAACCTCAAGCACAGCCGGCCGCGGCAGGAGATCATTGATACCTTCATCAAAGCGGATAGCCATTTGACAGCCGAGGAATTGTATCATTTGGTCAAAAAGAAAAACCCCAAAATAGGGTTCGCCACGGTTTATCGGACACTTAAACTGATGTGCGAAAGCGGCCTGTGCAAGGAATTGAAATTTGAAAAAAGCGGGGATTGCACGCGCTATGAAATATTAAAGGGGCGGGAGCATCACGATCATCTCATCTGCACCCACTGCGGCACAGTGGTTGAAGTGTTTGATGCGGAGCTTGAAAGAATGCAAAACCGTTTATTCAAACTGCATGATTTTTATCCGCAGTCGCACCGCCTGGAATTGTATGGAACCTGCAAAACCTGTCGGAAAAGGGGAAGGGGGAAGGTGAGCGGAGGGTAGGTTTGGTCAGGCTTTGCGTGCTTGGTATAATATGGATAAAGACACGAGTGTCCAAATTGGGATTGATAAAGACACGGTACCTATTGATACATTGGCGCCAGCAGGCAACCAGACTGCCGGAAATGTCTTTTTGCCAAGGCGGGGCGGGAACGTGTGCACGAACCGCAGGGATTGAGCACGTCCGCCAAAAAGGTTGCAGCCGTGGACTTTTCTTTTCCGC
>JAFGIQ010000116.1 GCA_016929575.1 candidate division FCPU426 bacterium | reverse complement strand
GGTGCGCGACGGATCGGTCTTCCTGATCAACATGCACATCACGCCCTATCCCCAGGGCAACCGGGAGAACCCCGAACCCAACCGCGCCCGGCGGCTCCTCCTGCACAAGCGGGAAATCATGCGCCTGGCCGGCCAGGTGTCGCAGAAAGGATTGACCCTGGTGCCTTTGTCCGCTTATGTAAAGGACCGCCGGGTCAAGATTGAGCTGGCCCTGGCTAAAGGCAAGCATACGTACGATAAAAAGCAGGCGCTCAAGGAAAAAGACATCAAGCGGGAAACCGACCGGCAGCTGCGGCAGCGGGAGCGGTAAGAAAAGCATAGAGGTAGGACGCATGGGTTCGAAAGACAGCCGCCTTTGGGAGGGCGGCTTCGATTGCGAAAAAGTGAAAAAACAAGTCTTTTTCGCGAAGACTTTATTATTCATGCTGCCATAGCCTTACCCCGTCCAGGCGGAAAGAGGTTTTTCAGCAGCCTGCTAGCAAAGAAAAACTCTCTGAACGGGAACGGGAATTGAAGATTCAACGGGAAATAGAACAATTTAGACGTTTTATGGAAAAAGAAACATATGCGGATATTTGTTTGCCGGATTTAGCAACGCCGGATGGAAACCTGGGGATCTTCTTTAAAATAAGTCCGCTCAAAGAGGAAAAGGGCCAACCGGAACAATATGCGGATAATATAGAAAATAAGCACTGGGTGATAAAAATAGAAAGAACTTTAAGCCCGATAAGCGATTCATATCCGATACAGGCAGAACATTATTACTATTGCGATTATTTCAACGAATCTTGGTATACGAGGCCAACTACATTTTTAAGAAACATGCATCGTTTCTATTTAGCCACAAAAGGAAGCCGCGGCGGACATGATTTATCTGCTGATGATCTTGTTGCTGCGATTAAGGCAAAACAGAAAAAAGGCTAATGCGGCTTATAGGTGTTTCTTTATATATATGTTGGAAAATACCGGGAAAGTTAATATAATAATGCCGGAAAGCAACTAAAATATAAGGTGAATATTGGTATGACCTATCACGGTATTGATATTTCAAGCAAGACGGTCGAGCGTTTCTGCCGCAGTTATCATGTCCGCAAGCTGGCTTTGTTCGGCTCTGTGTTGCGGGATGATTTCGGGCCGGACAGTGATATTGATGTCTTGGTGGAATTTGAACCCGGACATACGATGAGCTTGCTGGGAATGGCGCGCCTGGAAATGGAACTGACAAAACAGTTGGGCAGGCAAGTTGATTTGCGCACGCCGGCAGAATTGAGCCGGTATTTCCGCGACGACGTTCTAAACCATTGTGAGGTTCAATATGTTCAAAAATGATTTGGTGCGGTTGAAGCATATGCTGGAATCTGCCCGGGAAGCCGTCGGTTTTGTTAAAAATCGGAGCCGGGCTGATTTGGAAAAAGACCGCTTGCTGGCATTGGGCCTGCTGAAAAGCATAGAGATCCTGGGAGAGGCGGCGGCACGGGTTTCCGGGGAAACATGCGAGCAGTATCCCCATATTCCGTGGACTGAAATAATCGCCATGCGGAATCGGCTGGTGCATGTTTATTTTGATATTGATCTTGACCAAGTGTGGCAAACAGCAATGACGGATCTTCCCGAGATCATCACGCAACTTGAAAAAATTACTTTAACATGAAAAGCCAGATAAAGTGCCTGAGTCTTACATAAATTTTAAAGGGTATGGAAGAGAAAGAAAATGACCACCTCTATTTTAAATAGCAACGGCCGGCCGCCCATGACAGCATTGTCCGGCTGGGGTCGTTATCCCATCAGCCGGGCCTACCATTACCAGGTCCAGGGCCCCTCCGAAGCCCTGCGCCTGCTGGCAGGCCGGCAGGGGATGAGCGTGATTGCCCGAGGCGCAGGCCGCGCCTACGGGGATGCCGCCCAGAATAAGGACAATCTTTGCCTGGAACTCACGCCTGCCAACCGTTTTTTAGGCTTTGATGAAAAACGCGGGATACTGCACGCAGAGGCAGGAGTGACACTGGAGCAGATCATAGAAACCTTTGTGCCGCGCGGCTGGTTCCTGCCCGTGACACCCGGGACCAAGTATCCCACCCTGGGCGGGTCCGTGGCCTGTGATGTGCACGGCAAGAGCCATTGCCAGCTGGCACACTTTGTGGAGCGCGTGCACCTGTTATTGGCCGATGGTTCTGTGGTTGCCTGTTCCCCCCGGGAAAGGCCTGATCTGTTCTGGGCCACCATGGGCGGCATGGGCCTGACCGGCCTGATTGTAAGCGTGGAATTGCGCCTGCGGCCCATCGAGAGCAGTTATGTGAATTACGAAGGCGTCAAAGCCCGCGATCTGGAGCACATCTTCCGGCTTTTTGAAGAAAGCGGGGAACAGGATATGACCGTGGCCTGGATTGACTGCCTGGCGCGCGGCCGCAACCTGGGACGGAGCATTATGATGCGCGGCCGGTTTGCGCGGAAAAAGGATCTCCGATTGAGGGCGCAAAGGCAAAATCCCCTGGCCGTGATGCGCAAGCCGCGGATAACGATTCCCTTTGATTTTCCGGAAATCACGCTGAATCCGCTCAGCATGGGCTTGTTTAATTTTGCCTATTACGGCAAACACCCCCGCCAGGTGAAAACCATCATGGATTATGACGCCTTTTTTTATCCCCTGGATGCATTCCTGCATTGGAACCGGGGATACGGCAGGCGGGGGATGGTGCAATACCAGTATTTAATCCCGAGCAAGCACAGTTTTGAAGGCATCAAGAAGGTTTTGGAAGCCATCAGCGCCACGGGCAAGGCCTCCTTCCTAGCGGTGCTGAAAAAATTCGGCAACCTGCAAAACAAAGGTATGCTCTCGTTTCCCATGCCCGGCTATTTTATTGCCCTGGATTTTCCGGTGGGCAACGGCGGGATCCTGAAGCATATGGAAAAATGGGATGAACTGGTGCTGCAATACGGCGGCCGCCTGTATCTGGGCAAGGATTCCCGCATGCGGCCGGACACCTTTGCGGCCATGTATCCCCGGCTCAAGGAATGGCAGGCAATCAAGGCCAAAGTGGATCCGGAAAATGTCTTTTCCTCGGACCTGGCCAGGCGTCTGCACCTCTTGCCCGGAGCAGCCGCCGGGCGGAAGCGGAGCAAACCCAGGGTGAAGTTGCGATCCAAATAGGGGTGCGGCGGGAATTGCTGCGGCGCGGGGAAACCGGGGGACGCGCGTTTTGTTTTCTGCTGGCACGTTGGTAAAAAGATGTCTCCGGCAGTTGTCTGCTTGATCGCGCCTGGCGCGAAATGGAAATGATAGTAATGAAAATCTTGAAAGAGGGCCGATGATGAAAAACGTGCTGATTTTGGGTGCCAACTCCGCCATGGCCAGGGCCATGGCGCGGGAAATCGCAGGACCTGAAGTGCAGTTGATCCTGGCCAGCCGCAATGTCCAGGAATTGGAAAAAACCGCGCAGGATTTGACCCTGCGGAAAAAATCCCCGCGGCCCATTGTCCTTGCCTTTGACGCCTGCAAACTCGAACAGCACGAACGGTTCGTGGCGCAGGTATTGGCCAAGGTGAAGACCCTGGATGAAGTCTACCTGTTTTTCGGCCAGTTGCATCCGCAGGAACAGGCGCAGAAGGATTTTCAGCTGGCCCAGGAAATGCTGGTGGCCAACTACGTGGGCGCGGCTTCCATCCTGGAGCGGGTCGCGCTGCATATGGAGGAAAAAGGCCGGGGCCTGATCGTCGGCGTGTCCTCCGTGGCCGGAGACCGCGGGCGCCAGAGCAATTACCTGTATGGCTCCTCCAAGGCCGGGCTGACGACCTACCTGCAGGGATTGCGGAACCGGCTGGCCCACAAAGGTGTCCATGTATTAACAGTCAAGCCGGGTTTTGTGGACACGCCCATGACCCACCATATGAAAAAGGGGCTGCTCTTTGCCAGGCCGGAAACCATCGCCGCCGGCATTGTCAAGGCCAAACGCCGGAAAAAAGACACAGTCTACCTGCCCGGATTTTGGAAATGGATCATGCTGGTGGTCACTTCCATCCCGGAGTGGATATTTAAAAAGATGCGGATGTAATCCTCCCGCAGAGGAGAGGACGTAGCGCAAGCGA
Organism: candidate division FCPU426 bacterium; assembly: GCA_016929575.1. Classification (GTDB taxonomy): domain Bacteria; phylum Oederibacteriota; class JAAXVQ01; order JAAXVQ01; family JAUVAV01; genus JAFGIQ01. The sequence continues at coordinate 10,720 of JAFGIQ010000116.1, read as the reverse complement.
ATGGGCAGCGGAACAGCGGAACAGGAGACCGCAGTGGAGCATTAATCCACTGCTCGCCTGCTCTGCATTTTCGCTGCACGAAAAAAGCAAAGCAAAAGACGAGAGTCGATAGTCGAAAGTAGACCGAAATCGAGATTTTACTCTACTATCTACTTTCTCATCTCGATTTCTCTGTTTTTTCGCTTCGCGAAAAAAAGCAAAGCGAATGAGCAATGGAACAGTGGAACAGGAGACCGCAGTGGAACAGGAATCCACTGCTCACCTGCTCACCTGCTCCACTGCTCTGCATTTTCGCTGCGCGAAAATGCAAGGGGGCGCCAGGTTTCGACGGGGGAATTTAGGTCAGCGTGGCATGCCGAGGACTTCACCTCACCTCGTTAATCACGGTGGAACAACAATAACAGCCGAGCCAGAATTGGCTCTCGCGGCTTAGGCCGCGCGTTCTGCACTCCCGCACCCGCAGGGATTGCAGGGCGTCACTTAGCGGGTTGGCTACTGTGTTTGACCTCGTGACCCGGTAGCGAGAAAAATCGAGGCTGGCATCTGATCCATCCGGTCCGGAGGAGGGAGATGATGCGAGATCCAAAATCCGGAATAAGCATGTAGATGCGCTGGCAGGGATTCTTTCGGACGCGGGTTCGATTCCCGCCGCCTCCACCAGCGCTGCCCTCTGGGCAGCGCAGAGCATTTGAGAGTGGAGAGTAGAAAAAAGAGGGAGGCTCTCAAATGCGGTCTACTCTCAACTTTCTACTTTCCCCGCTCCGCCTGGATGGGTGCCGTAGTTAGAATATTAGAATAATAAAAAAAGTGAATGAAAAACTAATAAAAACTGTCTAAAGAAGCATGGCCAGACAGAAGCGATTAAACATACCCGATGCAATCTATCATGTCATCACCCGTGGACTAAACGGGATGAATATATTTCTTGATGACAAAGACCGAGATGAATTTATTACAAGACTAAGTGGTGGGTTAAGAGATAGCCAAAGCCAGTGCTATGCATGGGTTTTAATGTCCAATCATATCCATTTACTCATACGAGCATCCGAAAACCCTTTAAGTTATGTCCTGTCTCGCGTTTTGTCTGGCTATGCCAAAGCATTCAATAAAAAGTATAAACGAAGGGGTTATCTGTTTCAAAACCGCTTTAAATCCATTCTGTGTCAAGAAGATCGCTATTTTATGGAATTAATACGATATATTCATTTGAATCCGGTAAGAGCTGGGTTCATCAAAACACCGGAAGAACTTAAGAAATATCCCTATTGCGGTCATGGTGTGATAATCGGCCGAAATGAAAATCAATTTCAAGAAGTTGGCGAAGTATTGCTACAATTTGCCCAAACGCGAAAGACTGCTATTCGCGAATACAAGCTATTTATTGAAGAAGGTTGGGAAGAAGGAAAACGGGAAGATTTGATCGGAGGCGGATTAGTGCGAAGCGCCGGTGGCTGGCAGGGTATCCTGGAACTGAAAAAACAAAAAGAACGATGGCAGGGAGATGATCGGATACTTGGGGATGGGGAGTTTGTTGAACGGATACTAAAACAAGCGGAAGAAGTGATGAGAAAACAGGAAAAAATGCAGCACGCAGGCTGGAACTTAGACAAACTGGCTGATTATGTATGTGGTATAACTGGGACAAGTAAATATTCCTTAAACCAAAAAGCAAGAAACAACGATCTTTCAAAAGCTAAAAGCCTGATTGCTTATTGGGGATATAATGAGCTCAAAATAAAAGGGGCGCACATAGCCAATTATTTGGGCATAAAGAATCCATCAGTGAATTATTTGATCAAGTTGGGAAAAAGATTTGCTGAAGAGGGGGAGTTTATTCTAATATTCTAACTACGGCACCTATTACCGGCACCTATTACATGGCGTGAGAGACAGCGTGATCCATTGCGCCAAGGAGTATCTTCAGGAAAAAAGTATACGCTCCATGATTGAGACATTTAAGGGACTGGCAGATAAGGAATCGGATGAGTATAAAAAAAGACACTGGTTGCTGCTGATTGAATCATTGGCCAGGCAGATCAAGGATGCCAAGCTTTTTGAAAAAACATGCCTGGCTTCATGGCCGGAGCTCTCAACAGCTGCCTGTATTGATATCTCCAGGGTTTATCTGGAAAGCGGGGATGCGATGGCAGCGCTTTTATGGGTGAATAAGATCTCTGAAGGAGAAACCTTTAAGGCCTATGAACGGGATCAGTTGCTGATCGATATTTACAGGCAGCTTGGCGATGTTGAGAAATTAACCGAAGTTCTTTACCGTGGATTCCGGTCTCATCATTCCGCTGAGACACTTGAAAAATTATTGGATATTATTGGCATTGATAAAAAAGAGGATGTTATAAATCAGGAATTAAGCCATATTTTACAAAATGAGCGCTTAAGCCTGAATGATGCCCGCTTCTTAATAGTCGTTGGAAAAATCGATGAAGCGGAAAAATATCTGCTGGAAAGAGCCGATCAACTTAATGGAGATTTGTATGACCATCTGCTTTCCCTGGCAAAAGACATGGAGACTGAAGGCCGCAATCTTGCAGCTACTATTATTTATCGAAGTTTGTTGGATTCCATTCTCAAGCGTGCATATACCAAAGCTTATGTGCATGGCATTCGCTATTTGAAAAAAATGGATACATTGGCTGTGTCAGTTGCCAAGTGGAAAAACGTTGAGAACCATGAAACATACAAAGACCGGCTTTATCAGCAACATCGTCTTAAAAAAAGCTTTTGGTCCAAATACAAGATGTGATTAGTTGAAAAATGAACTGTAGACAATTTGACGACAGTTGGTATAAAAAGATAAAATAAAATATCTAATACGAATTGTATGGCGAGGATATCCAAGGGGGGGACAAATTGTACTCCCCCTTATGCAGGAAATACGGACTGATATTTACGGTTCGGAATAAAAGAAAAAAACCAACTATTAAGAAATTCTGAATAGTTGTACAGGTTAAATTAATTGGTGTGGTAACTGTCCAGAAATTCCGAACAGTTCAAAGTATAAAGTTTGCGACACTCTTTGATGCCGTAACTTTGAGACAGAATGATGATACTGTGGTAAAAACTGTGGAAATGACTGTGGTGAAATTGAGTGCGAAAAATGTTTTCGAAAAGCAATTTGGTGTGCAAGGAAATCATCAATTTACTGTCTAAATTAATAGGGTGGTATTTGTGCCATCAAATTTAATTTAGAAAGGATTCAGGATGAAAAAAGAAGAAAAAAGCAAAGACATTGTTGGATCTTCAAAACTGGTTGTATTTAAGAACAAAAAGATTCGCCGGATAATTCATAATAATGAATGGTGGTTTTCGGTAGTGGATATAATTGAAGCACTAACTGGAAGCGACAGACCAAGAAAATACTGGGGTGATTTGAAGAAAAAGCTAGTAGATGAAGGTTATTCTGAGTTGTCCGAAAAAATCGGGCAACTGAAATTGCCCTCAATAGATGGTAAATTATATAAAACCGATTGTGCAAATACTGAGACGATGTTTAGGTTAATACAGTCTATACCATCTCCTGATGCAGAGCCATTCAAACGCTGGCTGGCCAAGGTGGGCTATGAGCGAATACAGGAGATTGAGGACCCGGAGATTGCTTCCAAGCGTACCAGGGCTATATACAAGGCCAAAGGCTATTCAGACGCTTGGATTGAGAAGCGTATGCGCGGAAGGGATTTTAATGAAATTGAACGAGAGTTAATTATGGCAGCATGAAATACAGTCCTCAAATTCATCAACGGCGATCGATCCGGTTAAAAGGATATGATTATTCTAAAGCAGGCGCGTATGTGGTGACCATTTGCACCCAGAACCGCGAATGTTTGTTTGGAAATATTGAGGAAGGTGAAATGCGGTTAAATGATGCGGGTCAGATGGTTCAAAAGGTTTGGGATGAAATACCCGTATATTATGGCAGCATAAATATTGATGAATTTGTGATTATGCCCAATCATATTCATGGAATAATTAAAATTGACGGTGCAGACCCCCATAAAAATATTGTAGGGGCAGGCCCCTGTGCCTGCCCTATAGAATCCAAAAAAACAAGAGAAGGGCAACCACAGGGGGTTGCCCCTACGGATTTGTCATTACCGGATGTGGTTCATCGATTTAAAACCATGACCACCAAAAAATATACGGATGGTGTAAAACAGCATGATTGGCCGTCATTTTCCGGCAGATTATGGCAGCGCAATTATTGGGAACATATTATTCGTGATGAACCCGAATTGAATCGTGTGAGGGAATACATTACAAATAATCCGGGGAAATGGGAATTGGATAATTTATTTGTTTTATAAATTGTAGGGGCAGGCCCCTGTGCCTGCCCTATAGAATCTAAAAAACAAGAGAAGGGCAACCACGGGGGGTTGCCCCTACAAATATAATTAATCATGGGTAACATTATGGGTAACCCGAAAAAATCGAATTGCAAAATCATTGTAAAATAAGGGCGATTAGTGCGAATTGGATTCCCGCCGCGCCGCACTATACGGTGCAGGGCGGAGCAATAGAGCAAGTGGGAAATAAAAAAGCTCAATTGCGGTCTATTCTCTATTTTCGATTTTCTGGTTGTTTATTAACGCCATCACCGCGCCGCTGCACGGCGCGCCCAGGAGCCTTCCCATGCCCGCCAAGCTCGACCACCTCAGTTACTGCGGTTTGTACTGCGGCAAGTGTTACTTATTGCAGGACAATATTCCGGACCAGGTGCATGCACTGTTGAAAAAATTCAAGGAAATCCAGTTTGAAAAATGGGCCAAAGGCCTGGCGGAAGTCAATCCGGAGATGAAAGCCTTTGCGGAAGTGGATGCCTGCTATCGGGTGCTGGAAGCCTGGCAGGTCATGCGTTGTTCGGCCGCCTGCCGCCAGGGCGGAGGATCGGCAAACTGCGAAATTCGCAACTGTTGCCGGAGCAAAAACCTGGATGGATGCTGGCGATGCCCGGAATTGGAAAAATGCGGAAAGCTGGTTAAATTACATACCGTAAACGGGGATTTGAATTACTCGAATATTAAATACATCAAAGAACATGGCGTGGAGGATTTCATCGCTCACGTCACCAGCCGATTGGGATTGTCGTTTTATCGTGAATAAAATAAATAAAAACACTGCGTATACCCTTTATATCCTGCGCTGTTCGGACAACTCCCTGTATACCGGCATTGCCAAAAATCTGGCCCAACGCCTGCAAGCGCACCGGCTGGGCCGCGGGTCCAAATACGTGTATCCCCGCCAGCCGTTTCAGGTCGTGTACCGTAAAGTCTGCGCGAACAAATCTTTGGCCCTGCAACAGGAAGCGCGGATGAAAAAGCTGCGCCGCGATAGGAAGATTGCATTGATTCAGCCGCGGCAGCACCGGCAGTTTGATTGACAATTACACACATTTTTATTATAGTGGCGCGATTTAAAAAAAATGCTTACTTTGGGTAAGCACTCAAAAGGAGGAGGAAGCAGAATGCACAGCATGAAAAAAGTTGGAATATGGATGTTGACCGGGATCCTGGCCGTGGTCCTCACCGCATGCGCCAAGCCGCCGGTGGCCGAGCAGGACCAGGCCCGCCAAGCCATGGAGCAGGCCTTGGCAGCCCAGGCGGAAGCATACGCTGCCCGGACTTTCAATGAGGCCAAAGCACTGTGGGATGGGGCCGAGGCCAAAATGCAGGAGAAATCCTATAAAGCCGCCAAAGAAGGATACACTGCAGCCAAAGCGGCATTTGAAAAAGCCGCCGGCCAGGTGGAGGAAGGCAAGCAGGCCATGCTGGCCGAAAGCCAGGCCCTGCTTGGCAGCGTGGAGCAGGAACTGTCGAACATGAGTGAAAAAGCGGGCAAAAAAGTCTCCACCTTAAAGCTGGAAGCCAAACAGGCCTGGCAAAGCGACCTGCAGCTGATCCAGACAGCGATACAAAACGCCAAGGAAAAGACCATCAGCCCCAGGGAAGTGAAGGAAAAACTGGAACAAGCCAGAAGCCGGCTTTCCAAGTGGATGGAGGAGTTTGGGAAGCAATAAAGGCGTATGCTGGAAAAATATAAAAAAATAAAAAACGTGGTTTACAAGTACGGCCGGGCGTGATAGGGTTATTATGAGGCTGGTTTTATGACCAAGCCAAAGGTCAATATATTGGAGGAAACAAGTTCATGCCAGTACGCGGTAAGACAAAGTGGTTCAACAGTTCAAAAGGTTATGGTTTCTTGGAGCAGGAGAACGGCGGCAAAGATGTCTTTGTGCATTTTTCAGCCATCCAAGGCGACGGGTTCCGTAACCTGAACGAAGGCGATGAAGTCGAATTTGACATTGTCGACGGTCCGAAAGGCCCGCAGGCAGCCAACGTTCGCAGAGCAGGGCAAGCATAGCAGAGGCAAGTGGAACACCAAATTGTGAAAAAGTGAAAACGGCCCTTTAGGGCCGTTTTCTTTTTCCGCCTGTGCGTGTCCCGGTGGTTGGCGCCCGGAAATGACGGCCGCTGTCCGTGTTGGCGGCTGACCGCGGCGTCATCCTCATCCAAACCACCATTTGCGTTTGGTAAGGGCGTACTCTATTTTCACGGTTTTAAAAATTTTCAGGGTAGTATGCTTGTTATCCTGCCAGGGCCAAAACATAGCCACCACGGAAAAATCATCAAAGTTTTTAATAAACAGCGTCTGTTCGTTTCTGATGCCGCCGAAATTTTGGGCGATTTTTTTGGCCTCGCTGGAAGGTTTGGCGCCCGCCGCTTTCAGGGCCGGGCCCAGGGAAAGGGCCAGGCATTCCGACCACTGCCGGAGGTCTTCTGTCAAAAGAACCAGATTAATGTGGTCGGAAGCCACTTCCCGTTCTTCGACTATTTTTAATGAGCGGCACAATGCCAGGATTTCTGTCAGTTCCATGCTTGCTCCTTTACTGGTAGCATCGGAAATTTCCGGATATTATCAAGTGACAAATGCAAGGAAAATCCCGGGCAAGCAGGAGAAGAGTACGCCTCTTTGCGCTCGCGCAGGACAGCTGCGGGATGATGCCTTCGCGCGCAGAACCGCTGCCAACGCACCACCGTTATTTGGAAAGAGGAAACCTGCGGCATGATCAAAATCTCCAACCTTGACAAAAGCTATGGCCCGCAGACGCTGTTTGCCGGCGTGAGCTTCAACATCAATGCCAGGGAGCGCATCGGCCTGGTGGGAAGGAACGGCAGCGGCAAAACCACCCTCTTCCGGCTCCTGCTCAAGCAGGAGGAGCCGGACCGGGGGGAGATCAGCATCCCCAAGCATTACCGCATGGGCTACCTGGAACAGCATCTCCGTTTTTCGAGGGCCACGATACTGGAGGAGGCGTGTCTGGGGCTGCCGCCTGAGCAGGAGTACGACCATTGGCGCGCGGAAAAAATCCTTTCCGGGCTGGGTTTTTCTGCCGCGGACATGCACCGGCGGCCGCAGGAATTTTCCGGGGGCTATCAAATCCGCCTGAACCTGACCAAGACCCTGGTCTCCGCCCCGGACCTGCTGCTGCTGGACGAGCCGACCAACTACCTGGACATTGTCTCCATCCGCTGGCTGGAAAAATTCCTGCGCGCCTGGAAAAGGGAATTCATCATCATCACCCACGACCGCCAGTTCATGGACAGCGTGATCTCCCACACCCTGGGCATTCACCGCTGCAAAGTGAGGAAGATTGCGGGCGGCACGGGAAAGTTGTACGCGCAGCGCCTGCAGGAGGAAACCGTGCATGAGAAGACCAGGCTGCACGAGGAAAAAAAACAGCGGGAAACCGAATTGTTCATCCGCCGTTTTCGCGCCAAGGCGCGCCTGGCCGGGCTGGTGCAATCGCGCATCAAGACCCTGGAAAAACGCCCGCAGCTGGAAGTGCTGGAGCAAATCGCGGGGATAGAATTCAGCTTTCCCTACGCGGATTTTCCCGCCCACATCATGCTTGAGGCAACGCAATTGGGATTCCACTACCATCCGGGGAAACCCTGGCTGATCGAGGACATGCATCTTGCCCTCGGCCCGCGGGAGCGGATCGCGGTCATCGGCCGCAACGGCAGGGGCAAATCCACCTTGCTGCGGCTTTTGGCCGGCGGGCTTTCGCCCCTGGCCGGGAACATCCGGCGGCACGGGCGCCTGGCGGCAGGCTACTTCGGCCAGACCCATGTTGCGCACCTGCATCCGGAAAACACCGTGGAGGACGAACTGCTGTCCGCAGAGCCGCAGCAAAGCCGCGAACGGGCGCGCGCCGTTGCCGGCGCCATGCTTTTTGCGCAGGAGCAGGCCCTCAAGAAAATCGCGGTTTTGTCCGGCGGGGAAAAAAGCCGGGTGCTGCTGGGCCGGCTGCTGTTGCAGCCTTCCAACCTCCTGCTGCTGGATGAACCCACCAACCACCTGGACATGGAAAGCTGCGAATCCCTGCTCGAGGCCATGCAGTGCTACCCCGGTTCGATTGTGTTTGTCACCCACGATGAATTGTTCCTGCATACGCTGGCGGAAAAACTGCTTGTCTTCGACCGCAACCGCGTGCTTTTTTATCAGGGCGGGTATCAGCAGTTTCTGGATGAGATCGGCTGGGAGAACGAGGAGACTTTTTCAAACCGCGCGCCCGCCGCCGGCAGCAGCGGCCCGGCCACACCGGCGGCGCCTGAAGCCGCCTCCCCGGAAAAGAGGCAGGGCCAGAAAAGGGAAACGCGGCAGGAGCGCGCCAGAATCATCCAGGAAAAATCGAAGGTGCTGCGGCCCCTGGAAAAACGCATCCAGGAAGTGGAGCACATGATCGGGAATCTGGAAAAGGAGATTTGCTGCAACGAAGGATTGATGGTCAAGGCCGCGGAAAGCGCGGACAGGGAAGCCCTGGCCGAACTGCCGAAAAAAAGCCGGGATTTGCACGCGCAGGTGGATTTTCTCTTTAAGGAACTGGAAAAAATCCAGCATGAATACGATGCCAAGGCCGGGCAGTATGAGAAAAAAAACAGAGCCCTGGAAAAAGGGGACGCGTAACAAGTACACACCAAAAAAACCGCCACGAAGGTCACAAAGGACACGAAGAAAAGAACAGGGTATGATTTTAAAGCCGGGAAAGACTCGGGTGTTCTTCTTATCCTATGCGCCTTCGTGCTGAGAATACCCGCAAGCGTTGTTTGCCTGTCGTCCTGGGCGTTTAAAATGTTTTCTCCGGCATATCTTCGTGGTAGGATGGATATCCTGGTTTATCCGGGCTTCATCATTTGCACCACCAAGCTGCTTTCCGGCAAGCAGGCAGGAAGGAAAACGTGGCAGCAGTATCCTGAGGGTGATTCCAGCAGGAGCAGCCGCCCACAACCGTCAGGAGGCGGGAACAATGATCAAACACATTGTGATGTGGAAATTGCGGGAGCACGCCGAAGGCGCGGACAAGACCGTGAACGCCGAAAAGATGCTCGGGCTTTTGGAAAACCTGGAGGAAATCATTCCTGCGGTAAGAAACAGCGAGATCGGGACCAATGTGCCCTCGCCCCAGACCACGCATGATATTGTGCTGAACCTGGAATTCAGAACCCTGGCTGACCTGGAAGCCTACCAGCAGCATCCGGAACACCAAAAAACAGCTGAATTTATAAAAAAAGTGACGGTGGACCGGGTGGCTGTGGACTACATTGTTTGAGCATCAAAGACCGCCATGCCCATGAAGCAAGCAGCATCAGCGCCGGAAATGATCCGCCGCCGGCTGGAGTCGATGGCCTACTGGCTGGATGACCGCTTCACCATTCCGGGCACGCGCATCAAGGTCGGCCTGGATGCCTTGCTGGGCCTGATACCCCTGGCCGGGGATGTGCTGACCGCCCTGGCCGCAGGTTATGTTTTTTGGCAGGCCTGGCGCAACCGGGTCGGATGGAAGATATGGCTGAGAATGTGCATCAACATCCTGCTGGACCTGGCGGCAGGCGCGCTCCCGGTGCTGGGCGACATCGCCGATGTCTTTTTTAGGTCCAACAGGAAAAACGTCAAGCTGATATTGCGCGAATTAGACAAACAGCAGCCACCCTTTTCTGGAAATGCGAAGCACTAAATCCTGCATCCGGAACAATTTGCACTATTCGGGAACGGGATTGTACACTCTGCCGGATTTTGTTACCACTTTAAAAGCATCCCCTAATCCTTTCTTCGTGTTCTATGTGCCTTCATGGCAAATAAAAGATATGCGTGGCGTGAAAACTATAGGGGAAAAACGGCGTATCAGAGATAATTTACCCGGATAGAGATGATCAATTCTTCATCTTGAAAATCAAAGCTGGCATTCTGAAACCGGGGGGGGCCAAAAGATCCTTTGGCATCCCGGGAGGCGCCGACTCCTTCCTTGGGCATTCCCAGCCAGTTGCTTTTCATTTTGGCGTTGCTGTCCTCATCATGGTGCACGCTGACCGCGTACTTGCCGAAAGGAACATTGCTAAAAACGACCTGCGCCTGCCTGCTCTCGATTTTTACCATTTTTTTCTGCAGGGCTTTGGCTGCTTTGTCCGGAAAACCTTCCGGGGAGGCGTACAGGGAGACGCGCACCTCTCCCTGGTCATTGCGGAAACCGTGGATGTTGACAATCAGCGTTCCTTGGGGTTGGTTGCTTTGATTTCCCCAGGCCAAGAGCAACGGCTGCTCAGGTTCAATGTCGTCCAAGGAGACGATTTTGGGCACAGGAGTGGGCGTGGGCAAGGGCAGGGGAGTTGCCTGGCCTTCTGCTTCCGCTGGCTTGCTCCGCGGCTGGGAG
>JAFGIQ010000115.1 GCA_016929575.1 candidate division FCPU426 bacterium | reverse complement strand
GGGATGCCGGCGCGGGGACCGGTTCCATAAAACCTTTGGCCAACCATAGGGCGCCAAAGCCCGTGAAAAGTATCAGGATGCTGATCACCGGACCCAATATCGGGATCAAGGTCAGCAGGGCCAACAGGGTGAAGCCCAGGCCGAAAGCTCCAAGGCTTTTTCCTTTTGCGTTGTTCTGCGGTTTAATAATGAGAATACCCAACATATATCCGGCGCTGATGAAGGCCGCCGAAGCTGCTACTACTGCCAGTATTCCCAAAATAACGGCCAACGGAATTCCGAGCACGGACACCAGCAGGACCAGCATGATGATCAAAAGGCCGAGCAAGGTAAGCGCCCCCCACCCCAGACTGGGCCAGAAGCGATAACGCATCACCTGCGCCAAACGCCGGCTGGGCGCGGGCAGCAGCAGGATAAAAAGACTCCCCAAGGCCAGGAATCCCAGGTACAGCGTGATCCGCACCAGGAGTTTTCCCACGGACAGGAATTTTTTCCACTTCGACTCGCCCGGAATCTGGCCGTCCGGCTTGTGGGTCTTCCACTGGGGCTTGGTTTGCAGAATCGCTCCGGGATTGACCTGCATTTCCTCGCCGGAGATATAATCCAACCGGCTTAAAAGACGCGCATTCTTTCCCAGGACGATGGATTTGGCCTCCAGCTTGACGTTGTTGACCACGGTGCCGTCCAAAAAGAGCTTGGACGCGGTCACGCGCAGGTTTCCATTCACCATGCCGGCCATATGGATCTCTTCCCCCATGATCCAGACGTCGTGTTCAAAGGTGCTCTGCGCTTTGATAAAGACATTCGAACCATATATCAGGGCGCTGCCGCCCACGCTGCTGGCAATAACCAATTCACTGGCTACCACGCGCAGGTCGTCTCCGATCTGGGCGTTGATCTCCGCATCCACGGCGGCCAGGTTTAAATCCTGAAAAACCTTCCCGGAAATGGAGGCCCGGGAAGAGGCGGCTGCGCAAAGATCCTGTTGGGCCGTGCCCAGAAAGGTCACCCTTTGGCCGGCCAGGTACAGATCCTCCTCCGCTTCTGTTTCCGGATCCAGGAAGACATCTTCATGCGTAACAAACTGCATGCTCCAAGCCGGTGAGTGGATGCTGATGAGCAGAAAAAAGGCGGGTAGTATTTTTTTCATGTGCAGCTCCTTGGGAAAAATCACGGCAGCTTTTTCTCCCCTGCTTCCTGCCGGTTCCAGGGAAATTATAGGCTAAAAAGGACGGTTTGGTAAACATTTTATGCCGGGGTGTCTGTTTTTTTTATCCCTCCCTGTCAGGCAAGCCCCTTTTCACCTGGTCGGCCTTGGGCTGGCAGTGACAAGGAGTGTAAAAAAAATCCCCCGGACTGGCACCAGCCCGGGGGAGAAAAACACAAAGGATGCAATGCCGCCGGAGACGTTTCCCGGCATGGTTTTTATTTGAGTTCTTCCAATCCCTTTAAAAGGCTCTCGCCTTGATAACGTCCAATCTCATAAACCAGCTCTTCGCCGGCGCGCCGTACCTGGTAGCGCTGTTCCTCGGGCATCCATTTCAAGACTTCCAGGGCCTGTATCTTGCCTGGCGTGGTCTCAACCCGTATTTGCGCCAGCGGTGCACCCCTCCAGACAGCCTCGTCATTGATCTTTTGCGCGGTCAAGCGGGTAAAATTGTTCAGCCACTGGTTCACTTTGGGATCATTCAGGACCACGCCTTTTTGCTTTTCCTTCCATACCATCTTCACGGGCAGGGCTGCCGGAGTCACCGACTGCGGGGTATCTTTGACAATCCCCTCCTGGGCTTCCTGTTCCCGGCTGAATGCCAGCTCCCGCTTGCCTTTTTGCGCAATGGCGACACTTTTAACATCGTCGGTGGAAAAATCATAAATGCCCAGGCTCCGCCATTCGCGCGCCGGCCGCTGCAGCTGCTGGGTAAAATCGCCCAACACCTGGTAGATTTTCTGATCGCCCGGCAATTGGACATACGTATGCGTGCCGCTGTCGTTGGCTTGGCCCACGGTCAAATCCACTTTCTTCCCGCCCCCGGCAACCACCAAGCCTATGGCCGTGGTGCTGTTTAAGCCGTAATCCGCCAGGGCCTCCGCGCGTTCGGTCACCAGATTGGTGATGCGGATGTTCTCCAGCAGCCGGGTTACGCTGTCCAGCTTGCTTTTATCCGCTGTAAAGGCAAACGGCTCCTTCAGCTGCCAGCCGCCGCCCTGCTTTTCCAGCACCACTTTTTCCTCCGGCCGGTTTACTGTAATCTGCTCCATCTGCTCGGCGGTCAGTTTGGGAAACGCGGGCAGGGTAAGGGTGTTGAAGCCCCGGTTGCCGGTGTGGGTCACCAGCACATAAATCAACAGGATCAGAAAAATGGCTCCTGTAATGATCATTTTTTTTTGTTTCATGAAGACTCCCCCTTTGTCTTAAAAAAGTCATTTGTGGAATTGGGCGGCAATGACCAGACGGCGGGCTTCCAGGCGCCTCCACATGAACAGGCCGAACAGAACGACCAGCAGCGGCAGGCCTATGAGATTAAAGTATTTCACGGCCTGCCGGTGCGCCTCCGAGACCTTGCCCAAGGCGGCCGGCGCCGGCCCCTTGCTGCGGATATCGATCAAAGCCGCATCCTGTGCCACCCAATCCACCATATTCAAGACAAACTGGGCCAAACCGTCCTGGCGCCGCGGATCCAAAAAGTCATTGCTGAGCATGTCGGCGCCGCCTATCACCAAGACGCGGGCGGGTTTGGCCTCGGCAATGAAAGCCGGCAGGCTCTCCCCGGCCTGTGACGGTGCAGGCAGTTTGTCGGCCGCAAAAGCGCTTGGAAAGGCGCCGGCGAGGGTTACGATCAGGTCAAATTGTTTCATTTCTTCCTTGGTCGGCGGCTGGATGAACTGGGGTGAAAGCATGAAAAATCGCTGCTGACTCCACGCGTAGGGGGAGCTTTTGGCCAGAACCGAAGCATTCAGCTTATTGGCCTTGACGATCTCCTCGTTGACCCCCAGTGAACTTACAAAGGGAAGGGTGAAGGATTCGAGGTTTTTGACAATGAGATGCTTTTCATCCACATGGGTCACCAGCGGAAAAGGCGGATACGGCACTATGTTTTGCATGATAAAGCCCGGCCCGCGTTGGGCCACGGATATTTTCTGGCACTGGGCGTCATAAACCAAATCCGGCTGAATCCGCGCCCCCCAGGCGGTTATCAGGCGTGAAAGTTTGGAATCAACCAGCTGGCCCTGCATGGTGGTGCGCGCATCCGCCTTGATCATGGGCACAAACATGGCCAGATTCCTGCCGGAACGCAGAAAATGGTCGAGAAGATAAAGTTTGTCCTCAGGCAGGGGCCGGGTGGGGCCGGCAACCATCAGGGCGCTCACCCTTTCTGGAATGCCTCCCTGGGCCAAATCAACGGGCACCACCTCATAATTTTTGGAAATCATGTCCACAAAATTGGACAGTCCTTCTGCCATCGCGGCTTCCCCGTGCCCCTGGGTGATGCCCACCACCTTCATCTCGGACTGCAGCAGTTTTTTTATCATGCTCGTCAGCTGGTATTCCAATCCGCTGGTATCCTGAATCAGGGGGATGACTTCCTTTTTATTGCCGTAGATCATGGCCAGGCCCATGTAGCCGTTTTTTTGCTCGAATTTGTCCCGCTCAACGGCTGTAAGCTGGATTTCATACACACCCAGGCTGCGGGCCTCCCGGCCCAGTATGGGATCGTCCGCCGGATCCACAAATTGGTAGTTGAACTTTCCGCGGGAATAGGTGCGATAATCATCGAGCAGGTCGCGCAGATAGCGGGCATTGGCATTATACGGGGGCGGCAGCTGCCTGGTGAAAAAGGCCTTTACCGTCAATGGATCTTTCAGTTCCCGCATGTATTTTTTGGAAACCGCGGACAGTGAATAGGCCCCGGTCTTGGTCAGATCCAGACGTAAAAAAGTCCGCACGGAAATGATGTTGACCAGCACCAGAATGCCTATCAATATCAGGAAATAATTGAGCTGCTGGCGGGTGTTTTCGTTGGTATTCACGCTTATTTCCTCCTCTCCAGTACCAGGCGGGTGCCGATAAAGGCAATGATGATGATCGAGGCAAAATAGATGAGGTCTTTGCTGTCAACCACGCCCCGGGAAAAATTTTGGGTGTGGTATTCCACTCCCAAATACTCAAAAAAGCCGACTAAAAATCCCGGAATAAGCATGAGGATCTTGTCGACCAAAAACAGGACAAAACACAGGGCAAAGCCCAATATAAAGGCCACAATCTGGTTGCGCGTCAGGGCGGAAGTGAAAAGCCCGATGCTCAGAAAGGCCGCACCCAAAACCAGCAGGCCGAGGTACCCTCCCATCACCGGACCCCAGTCCAGGGGACCCAGGCTGGCGATGGTCAGGGGATACGAAAGCGTGACGCCGATGATAACGGCCAGGAAGGCAAACGCCGCCAGGAACTTGCCCAGCAGCATCTGGGTGATGGTCAGGGGCAGGGTCATGAGCATTTCATAGGAGCCGGTGTTGATCTCTTCGGCCAGCAGCCGCATGGTGATGGCCGGCGCCAGAAACATCAACAGCAGGGGGGCGGTGCCGAAGTACATGCGCATTTCAATCTGGCCGAACAGGAAAAACCGGGAAAAAAAGAACCAGCCGGCAAAGAGCAGGTAAATGACCATCACCACATAAGCGATGGGTGAATAAAAATAGGAATATAATTCCTTCCTGGCCAGGGCGGAGATCCGCACCCACGCCCTCTGGGTGTTTTTACCCAGGAGCGGAGAGAACCCTGCCGGCGGCGGGGCGGGAACCGTTTCAGCCGGTTGTTTTATTTTCGTCAGATTGGGCATTGCTTGCGTTCCTCCTTGAAAAAAATAACACTGGTCTTGTCCGTGACGCCAAAGATCGCCGCCCCTGCCCGGGGTCAGCCGGAAGTAAGGCGGCGGAAGATGCTTTCCAAGCTTACGACCTCCCGGTGCATCTCATACAGGACCCAGCCTTCCTTTTGCGCCAGGCGGAAGATGTCGGGCCGCAGGTCATGATCATGCGCGCTGTGCACCAGGTAGCCCCGGATCTCCTTGCTCTCGTTTTCGTCGGCTTCCACTTTGTACACGTGCTCCAGCTTTTTCAAGACCTCGTTGACATTGCCGTCGCCGGCGATTTTCAGATGGATGCGCGACTCGTCCACCGCCTGCCGTTGCAGGTCTTTGGGATTGCCGTCGGCCACCACCTTGCCCTGATGGATGATGATCACCCGGTCGCAGGTCGCCTCCACCTCCGAAAGGATGTGGGAGGAGAGAATGACGGTTTTTTTCCGGCCCAGCCGTTTGATCAAATCACGGATGTCGCTGATCTGGTTTGGATCCAGCCCGGCCGTGGGTTCGTCCAGAATCAAATACTCGGGATCATGCAGCATGGCCTGGGCCAGACCCACGCGCTGCCGGTTTCCTTTGGACAGTTCGCTGATCCTTTTTCCCACCTCGTCTTTCAGGCCGCAGGTGGTCACCATCTCGCGCACGCGTTCTTCTTTTACCTCAGGCGCAAGCGCGCGCATGGCGGCGATGTACTGCAGATAATCATAGACCAGCATGTCCTGATAGATGGGATTGTATTCCGGCAGGTAGCCGATCATTGCCCGAACCGCCTCCGTGTTTTCCACGGCATCCTGGTCACCCACAAAAATGCGCCCCTGATCCGGCCGCAGGTAACCGGAAATAAGGCGCAAAGTGGTGGTCTTGCCGGCTCCATTGGGCCCCAGCAGGCCCAGGATCTCGCCTTTTTTCACCTCAAAGGTCACCTGGTCTACGGCCTTGACGGTACTGAAATTTTTGGAGAGTTCTTCAATGCGTATCATCTCTTTTGGCCCTCCATCTTTACTGCGGTTTTTTGAAAAACCCCAAAATATTACACAATCCGCCCGTTCATTGTCAAGCCCTCATCATCTTTTTTATCCGGGCAGGAAATATCCAACATGAAAATCAGAATGTCCAACATGAAAAACAGGACGATGATTGCACCGGTTCAAATAAAAGCCACTTTTGCCATGCAAAAAAGTCATGGTGTAATATTCCAAACACAACATCGTACATCACCCTGGGCTTTAAAGACGGTGCCATCATGCCGGGGACTCGTCTTCGTCACCCCGGAATGACGCGCAAAAACCGACTGATAATAAAATCGCTTTGTGCGGAAAATTTACAGTGATGCATTTAAAAACAGGTCTACTGCGCCCGGCGGCATTTTGTAAAAAAGAAAATCCCCAGCTGCTTTAGAGGCCGGAAAAACAAAAAAGTTCCTTTATGTTCACTTTTTTTTCTTTGGCTTATGCCGGGCGCGCGTACGTACCGCCTGAATCTCCTGTGCTGGTTGTATGGTCCCGCTTATTTGAATGCCGGCCGCTGCTTCGGGAAGAAACCCGGCCGGCTGGCCTGCCGGGGCTGCAATGGCCTTTTCCCTCTGTATCAGCCCGACAGTGGCCACAATCTTCAACCCGTCCTCAGGTGAAATGGGGAGGACCTTCAGCGATTTCCTGGGGATCATCAGAAAAAAGCCGGAGGTAGGATTGGGTGTGGTCGGCAAAAACACATTCACCAGGTCCTGCCCGGTAAATTTTTTGGCTGAAACCAATGAAGGGGTGGTAAGAAAACCAATGGACCAAATTCCGCGCCGCGGATATTCAAACAACACCACGGTTTGAAAGGCTTTTGATCCGGTCATGGAAATGGAATTTACGACCTGGCGTATGGCCGAATAAATGCTGCTGACCACCGGAATATTGCTGATAATATGGTTGAAGAACTGCAGAATCTTGCGCCCCAAGTAATTGGAGGCCACCAGACCCGTGATCATGACCAGAAGCAGCGTGGCCACAATCCCGAATCCGGGAATATGCTTATACTGCGGGGGTATTTTAAAACCAAAACTGCGCAGCACCTCCCCGCCCATCGGTGCCAGCCAGCCGTCCAAAAGATTGAAAAGAAAAACAAAAATAAAAATCGTGGCTGCCACCGGGATCAGGATTAAAAGGCCGGAGATGAATATCCCCCGCAAGGTTGTTTTATGCTCTTTGGGTTCCATACCGCACACCCCCTCTTCACTTGCGTGCAGGGGCCAGTATGCCTTGGAAGCGTATGAAAGTCAAGACCAGAAAAACTCAGGATGCGGCCAGGGAATATACGCTTTTTGGCTCCTGCACATTCCAGGTTTGCCGCCAATAACAGGCGCGCAGGGAGTACAGCAGCCGTTCATCGACTCTCGTGTTCAACCAGGCGACAAAATCCCGAATGCTGCGCACGGTCCAGACCACCTCCCCCTGGGGGCATATTTTTATGCCGCCGTCAGGCAGCAGGTGAAAAGTGTCCGCAGAGGCGCAAGCCGGAAAACTGTGCACGGGTTTTGCTGCCAGTACGGGCAGGAGGCAGGGATCCAATTCAATCCTGCCCGCGGCGTAGGACCTTTTCATTTTCATCACCAGATAATCCAGCACATCATGAAACCGGGTCCGCGCCAGAAAGGTTTCGGCCTGGTGTTTGGGAACCAGAAAATGGATTTTCCGGCAGCCTGCCAAAAGGCGGTCTACCAAACACCCTTCCAAAACCTTGGCAACCATGCCTGCGCTCAGCAGGACCACGACTTCCACGGTGATGTTAAGGCCCTGCGCCCAATCCAGGGTTTGATAAAAATGAGCGCGTTCAATGTCAGGCACAGTGTCTTCATCCCAACACAGCAGCACTGCCCGGCTCTTGCGCAAAATATCCGTATCCAACACATGCAGATTTTGATACGGCAGCACCAGTGTATACTCATGCGCAGCCACCCAGGCGTAGGTGAGCAAACGCTCGGCTTGGGAAACCTGTCCGCTCTCAGACAAGTTGAGCACAAACCGCCATTCGGGCACACCCCCCGCCTTTTCCAGCACGCTGCGGAAAAAAGCCCACTGCCGGGGAAGGATGTCAGCTGTCCCCGCGCCATACAACGGCCAGTTTTTCACCGAATCTGCGTCAGGATACAAAACCAAACGTTTCCAGTCCATACTTTTTCTCCTTTGCCATTGGATTTGCCGCTAATGGTATTAGACTGGAAAAGCGGGGGAAAATTTCATAAAAATAAAAAAAAATGATATCACAGGCCGTCAAACGCCTACAGCCGCATCCTGACACAGCGTGCCCTGTAAAACATTGCCCGCAGATTACGCAGATAATGTTTTCATACAACACCCTGTTTTCCAAATGGCGTCGATACTGCCTGAAACGTGGGATTAGCAAAAAGCATCCACAGCGGTTTGGTCTGTAAAGTCTTGTATGGCCAGATCGGGCTGGAAGGCCGCCAGCTGTTCAAGGCTATAGGGTCCGGTGGCCACGGCCAAAGTCCGGGCGGCAAGTTCTTTTCCGGCTGCAATGTCATGCGGGGTATCACCCACAATGACAATCTGCCTGTTTGTCAGGGACCGGCCCAGATATCTCTCCCCCCTGGATACCCCGATGCGGAGCACCTCCGCCCGTTCCACTGCATCCGAGCCAAAACCGCCGAAAGGAAAATATTTATTCAGGTCCGCGCGCTCCAATTTTATTCTTGCGCCTGCTTCCAGGTTGCCAGTGCCCAACCCCAGGGCAAAACCAGCCTGCCCGGATATCTTCCGTAAAAATTCCGGAATCCCCGGAAGCACGCGGTAGGTGTCCGCCTCCTGTAATTGTTGTCTGAGCAATTCCAGGTACCGGGCCCAGACTGTCTCCAGCTCCGGTGCGGTCATGTCTTTTCCCCGCCGTTGGCGGGAAACTTCCTGGGCAATGGAAGGATCCGTGCGGCCGGCCATGGAAATACCGGCCAGGGCATCCTGCCAGCCCATGATTTCTTCAAAAGCCCGGCTCATGACCCGCAGGCCCACACCGCCGGTGCGAATCAGCGTGGCGTCCACATCAAATAAAAACAAGGTGAAGTCTTTCATGGGCAGGCTCCTTTTTAAAAATCCACATCACCATACGCTATTTGCCCCTATACGTCAAGCCGTGCAAATGAATGCTGCCGCCGCCTCGTTCCCCTCCCAAACACCCGTTGCGGCAGACGGCTAAAAGCCTTTTTCAGAGGTTTCTACTTCAAATCACAGGTGTCCTAATTTGGATGGAGAAAGACGCGATAGCTATTGACTCCAGCAGGCAACCAGCCTGCCGGAGATATCTTTTTCCGTGGTTTTCCCTGCAAAACAACAAAATATTTGTTGTCTGGCACCGTTTGTTTTTGTATTGTATCCTTCGTACCAAGACCTTTGGCAAGCGAGGTGGAGCATGCGGCAAAGATGGGGATCGCGGTTGGGCATCATCATGGCTGTGGCCGGCAGCGCGCTGGGTCTGGGAAATTTTCTGCGTTTCCCGGTCCAGGCCGCGCAAAACGGCGGCGGCGCCTTTATGATTCCGTATTTCATCGCCCTGCTTTTTTTGGGCATCCCGCTGATGTGGATTGAGTGGACCCTGGGACGATTTGGCGGAGGCTTCGAACACTCCACTGCTCCGGGCATCTTTCACAGCATGTGGAACAAAAACCGCTTTATTCGCTATTTCGGAGTCATCGGCATCTTCGGCCCCCTGGTCATCTTTATTTACTATACCTATATTGAATCCTGGCTGCTGGCCTACAGCTTTTTTGCGCTCTCCGGCAAATATGCCGCCGCCACCACCCAGGGCGCCATGAAATCTTTCCTCAGCGGCTTTCAAGGTTTGGAAAAGAATGAATTCTTCGGCAATATCGGCACAGCCTATTTTTTCTTCCTGATCACTTTTATCCTGAATGTCAGCGTCATCTACTACGGCATTAAAAGCGGCATTGAACGTTTGTGCAAATACGCCATGCCCACACTGCTGGTTTTCGCGGTGATTATTCTGATCCGGGTGATCACCCTGGGCGCGCCCAATCCGGAGCACCCCGCCTGGAGCATTGCCAATGGTTTCGGTTTTCTCTGGAATCCGGATTTTAGCGCCTTAAAAAGCGCCAAGACCTGGCTGGCCGCAGCCGGCCAGATCTTTTTCACGCTCAGCGTGGGCATTGGCGTAATTTTGACCTATGCCAGTTACCTGAAAAAAGAGGACGACGTGGTGTTGTCCGGGCTTACGGCTGTTTCCACCAATGAATTTGCGGAAGTCATTTTAGGCGGCAGCATCATCATCCCCATGGCTTTTGCCGTTTTCGGGCCGCAGGAAATCCAGAATATTGCCAACAGCGGCTCCTTTAACTTAAGTTTTATCACCATGCCCCTGATTTTCGAAAAATTGACCGGCGGCGTGGTCTTCGCCTTTTTATGGTTTGTGCTTCTCTTCCTGGCCGGCGTCACCTCCTCTGTCTCCCTGGCCCAGCCGGCAGTGGCCTTCCTGGAGGATGAATTTGAAATCAACCGCAAACGTGCGGCCTGGATTTTCGGCATGGTGGCCTTTGTCCTCTGCCAGCCAGCCATTTTTGGCCTGGCCTACGGGGTGGTGGACGAGTTGGATTTTTGGGGGGGCACCTTCAGCCTGGTTCTTTTTGGCACCATCGAGACCATTCTTTTTGCCTGGGTCCTGGGCATGGACAAAGCCTGGGAGGAAATCCATACCGGCGCCGACCTGTCCCTGCCCTCCTTTTATAAATTTATTATTAAATACGTCACCCCGGTCTTTCTCCTGGCCATACTGGGATTCTGGGTGGTGCAGGAAGGCATTCCCACCCTGCTCATGAAAAACGTGCCCCCGGAAAACAAATCTGTGGTTTTGGCGGTGCGCCTCATGCTGGTCTTGATTTTCGCGGGTCTGGCTGCGGGCGTGTGGCTGGCCTGGCGCAAGCGCATGCGCCCGGCGGCAAAGGAGGAATAACCAATGAACGTCGGCGGCTGGATCTTCATTTCACTTTCCTGGGCTTTTATCCTGACCTTGCTGGTTTTTTGTTTTTGGATAGTTTTTCGCAAGAAGGCACAAGTGTCCAAATTGGGATTGAGAAAGACACGATAACTATTGATCAATTGGTGCCAATAGGCAACCAGACTGCCGGAGACAGTATTCGTGCAATTTAGTTATTATGGAAATGGCAAGAAGGATTAATTGCGTCCGCACACCGGGTGCGGCATACGGAATCCGAACGGATGCAGATACCTGCCCTTGGTGCATGAATACACCTTTGCCCATCAGAATTGCACGCTGCAGTTAAGTGTCACTTCCGAGGACGACGACGCCGGGGCGCGGGTCACGCCGTGCTGGCCGCGCAGCTGCAAAGCGATCATCTGCACCGGATGATAATTCAGGCTGGCTTGGTAGCTCTCCTGCTGCGTCGCGATTCCGCCCCAGGACCGCGCCCATTTGGCGCCGGCCTCGGCGCGAAAAACCAGCCAGCGCAGAATCACGCCCGCCCCCGGCGCCAGTGTGTGAATGACCGGGCCTCCCCCGGTTTGGTCTTCATTCCGGTCATAGGTCCCTTCCACATAACTTGAGAATACCTCTGTCCACTGATAGGTGGCTTTGCCGGTACCTGTATCCTGCCGGGTATGCAGGGAGCCGTAGGTATTCAGCAGATCATAGGCCGAGGCGGATCGGCCGGTTTCAGTAATGGCATAGGCCGTGCGCGTCAGCGACGCTGCACTGGTGCCGTCCTGGTCGCGCATGGTCAGGACATAACTGCCGTCCAGGCGTAAAATTTCCCTTAGGGAAGAACGCAGACCCAGGCGGAGACGCCGCTCCCGGCCGCAGAGGCGGTCGTAGTCCGACAGCGCGGCATTGAAATTGCTTTTGGAGAATTGCTCATATGATACCGCGGCCTCTCCGGAAAACGCGGCGGAAATGGCCACCTTTAAAGCATAGGTTCCTTTTTTGCTCTGTTGTTCGGTCTGAAAACGCAGATCCTCATCCGTGCTGTCAGCCAGGACATAAAGATCACGCTTGACCTCGCCCTCATGCGCCAGTTGCGGCAACATGGCCCACTTGCAGGTGCCCACATCTGTCCTGGTTTTGTTCAACAAACGGCCGCTGTCCGCCAGGCTGGTCCAGCGCAGGCTGGGGGCAAGCCGCAGCGAGACCACCGGCACCGGCAGGATTTCCAATTGCCCTGAGGCGGTTTGGGTGTACACCCCCCGGTAGGCGGCCGCGATCAGGCTTTGCATGGTCTCCCAGGCGTATTTGGCATCCAAGCGTATTTCATCCATCGGCCGGGCATTCATTTTGGTGTCCAAGGTGCGCGTTGAACCGTGCGCTTCATCCCACACCCACTCATTGGCCAGGGTAAGCGCGTAGCGGTCGTTAGGGGTCACCGCACCGTTGATCCTGGCCTTTTGCACCCGGTAGGCGCTGCCGGCGGCCAGACTGTTGCCGGGTTCGTCCACTTCCTGATAGGCGTATAATCCGCTGGCATTCAGCCAGCCGAGGTTTTTGGAGCCGGCGGTTGCCTCCAACCCGCGGGTGATGGCGGAAGCGCGGCCGGCCAGCTGCCCCTCCCGCTTCTCCTGCTCGGCCCTGAAGCCAATGCTGAAATAATCCTGCTCCACTCCGGTCAGGGCCGCATGTTTGACGGTTTCATGATCCAGCGTATCAGGCGCAGGAGCGTCGTTGCTCTCGCGCAATTGGAAGTATTCATATCCCAGCAAAGGCCATCCGCGCGGAAAAAATTTTGCCCTGCCCGCGGCCTGCACCCGGTTTTCGTGCACCTGGTTTTGCACGGCATCCCAATAATCACCTTCCCCGGCCAGGACATAGGGCCCGCCGGTTTTTAAATCCACCGCACCGCCGAAGTTGAGCACGTCGCTCCCCTGCTCCTCGCTGCCCACGCGTTTAAAACCAGGGCTGGTTTTACGGTAATACGCGGCCAGTCCCACCGGCCCCAGGCTGCCCTTGCTCTGGGCTTTGACCGCCTGGCCCTTGGTTTGCTCCCGCACGGTGCGGTCTGGTTGGTACTCGCTGCGGGCATACTCGCCGCTGAAAGCGCCGTAACCGGGTATTTCGGCTGATATATCCGAACCCGCCACCCAGTGACCGATGGGCGTCAGGGTGTTGCCGTTGCCAAGGTCAATCCTGCCGGTGTTTTCAGGATCTTCTTCACGCACCAGGCCGCCTCCCCAGCGCAGCCAGGACCAGGGTTGAGCCCACAGGCGGGCGGCGTACAAGGTCCGGGGATAGACAGTTTGCCTGGACTCGTACGCCGCCTCCACCAGCGTGATGTCATCCACGGCCTGCTTGAGAAAAGTGATGCGCCCCGAATAATAATCCAGGGTATAATCCGTGCCCCGGGTGAGCTCTTTTTTATTCAGCCGTATCCGCTCCGAATCACTGACCACGGGCGCATGCTGGAGGTAATAAGGCCCCTGGGTGAAGGTTCCATAGAATTTTTCGTAGCGGGGAATGCCTTTGGCTGCGCCGACCAGCCCCATCCCTCCCAGGGTTTCAAAATCAGCTGAAAACCTGCCGCCGGAGATGCTTCTTCCGGTCAGCAGGAATTCCGTATCCGGAACCACAGCATCAAAATCGCCAAGGTACAATTCCATCCGCTCCGTCTCCAGCTGCAGGGAGTATTTGTTTTCCAAGCTCTGGTCGGACTGATAAAATTCGCCGTTGATTTTCACCTGATTCATCATTTGGCCGGTCAGGGTCAAATACAGCGACTCCTGGCGCGTATACCCGGAGGAAAAATAATTTGGGGACGTGCCGCCCTTGTATTCCCGGTAATTCAGGGAGATGTTTTTGCGGCCCCTGATCTGCAGGTCCGATTGGGGTTGCGCTGCTGCCTCTGGTTCCTGCAGTGGTGCGCGCACCAGGGATTCAGCCTCGGGCGTCACCCCCGCGGGCGCTCCTGCAGGCAGTGGCGCCAGTTCCTGAATCACGGCACCCGCTTCTGTTTCACGCCGGATGTCCTCGATTTCCTGCACATCGCGCGCCTGGCGCACCTTTTCCAGCACTTCCGGGCTGGGCACAATCAGGCGGTCGCCCGGATAAATCAAATCCGGGTTTTCAAAGTAATTGTATTTAAGCATCTCCGGCCACTGGAAAGGATCTTTAAGCACCCATCTGGCAATATCCCATAAGGTGTCGCCGGGCCTGACCGTATAGGAAAAAAGTGTTTTTTCCTCGCTGTACGCCACCGGTGTCGTGCCGATGGCCTCCAACAAGGCAGGATCGCCGGGCAAAGCCGCTGCCTGAGCGGCAACCGGCGATAAAAACAAAAGAGCGATCGGCAGATGACAGAGATAATGAAACAGCCTGCGCAGAAAAATCAAACGGCCAATTATCATGCTGGTATTTTCATC
>JAFGIQ010000114.1 GCA_016929575.1 candidate division FCPU426 bacterium | reverse complement strand
GTGCTGTCGTCAAAAAAATAATAATCGTCGAGCAGTTCGGACATCGGCACCAGGCCTTCAACATAGTGGTCCGCCAGCTCCACAAAAAAACCAAAATTCGTTACCGACGATATTCTGCCCGCGAATTCCTCGCCGATGCGGCTGGAAATGAATTCCAGCTGCTTGAGCCGGACAGCCTCGCGTTCCGCGCGCTCGGCCCGGCGTTCGGCGGCGGAGAGCTGCTCTCCCCATTCAACCATCCGGGCGGCCAGTTCGTGGCGTTGAGGCCCCGGGCCGCCCTGGTCCCATTGCGCGGCCAGCATGCGGTGCACAATCAGATCCGGATAACGCCGGATGGGCGAAGTGAAATGCGTGTAGCATTCGCTCGCCAGGCCGAAATGCCCGACATTTTTCGGGGAATACACCGCCAGTTTCATGGCGCGCAACAGGGCCATGTTCAGCACCGCGGTCTCGGGCTTTTTATCCCAGCTTTTCAGCAGGCGTTGAAATAATTTCGAGACCTCTTTGGGATCGCCCGGCGTAAACGTGTAACCGAAATGCCCGATGAACTCCGTGAAATCCAGGAGTTTTTCGCCGCTGGGCGGTTCATGCACCCGATAAAGCGTGGGCCGGTCATGCCGCCGCAGATACCGGGCCACAGCCTCATTGGCCGCAATCATGCAATCCTCAATGAGTTTATGGCTGTCCAACTGGGGCCTTTTTTCAATGGTCTGCACCAAGCCGTCCGGTCCCAGCACCACTTTCGGATCAGGCAAGTCAAAATCCAGGCTGCCGCGCGCCTGGCGCTGCTTGCGCAGGGCCTTGGCCACAGCGTGCAAACGCAGGAGCTCTGGAACAAATCCGTCTTCCGGCCCCCCGCCAGGATGTCCTTGCAGCACCTGCTCCACATTTTCGTAGGTCAAACGCCCATGACTATGGATGACTGTGCGCCGGAATTCCGTTGCCATTATTTTGCCCTGCGCACTGATGTTCATAAACGCGGACAAGGCCAACCGGTCCTCGCCGGGCTTTAGGCTGCACACGCCGCAGGACAAGGGTTCGGGCAGCATGTGCAAAACGCGGTCCGGCAGATAGACGCTGGTGCCGCGTTCCCGGGCTTCCAGATCCAAGGGCGTGCCGGTCTTCACATAATGCGCAACATCCGCGATGTGCACGCTCAGACGCCAGCCGCCTGCCGGCAGGTCCTCGCACCACACCGCATCGTCAAAATCCCTGGCATCCGCGCCGTCTATGGTTACGATGGGTTTGTCGCGCAGGTCCAGGCGGCCGGCGCGCTCCGTTTCGCCCGGCATCCTGGCCGCGTTTTCAGCCTCCTGCATTGCCCGGGACGAATGGTTTTCCGGCAAGCCGTGGCGCCGGATGATTCCGGTTATCCCCACCCGGGGATCGTCATCCGGCCCCAGGATTTCCACGATTTCCGCGCTGCCGGGATGATCCGGTCCCGGCCAGGCTGTGATCTGCGCCACCACTTTATCATCGGTTTTGGCGCCGAGGGCTTTCCCGGCAGGCACGGTGAATTCTTTTATTCCGGCCGCGCCGTCCGGTAAAATTTGCCGCCCGCCTCGGTCCGTGACAAAACGTCCGACAATCCGGGCATGCGCCCTTTTGACCACCCGGACAACCTCAGCCTGCCGCCGTCTTTGCCCGCGGCGCTGCTCCGAAACCACGCGCACCTCAACCTCATCCCCGGGCATGGCGTCTTTGAGCGCCGCGGCGCGGACGTACAAATCCTCTTCCTGTTGGTCCTGCGGGATAAAAAATGCAAAGTGGGCCTGTGTCTGCGCGATGGACCCCAGCAGGGTTTTGACGGCCTTGGGCAAGCCAAAGGCACCGCCGCGCAGGCGGACCACTTTCCCCTGGTCCGCCAGACCGCGCAACAGTTTGGTCAGCTCCACGCGGCGTCCACGGGGCAGCAGCAATTCTTTAAGCAAGGCGCGCGCAGAACGCGGCTTTTGTCCCAACAGGCCCAGGATGTTGGCTTCATCCAGGCGGGTGGAAATGGTTTTTTTTCTTCCCATCAGCGGATCGGCTCCGTTACTGGTTTTCCAGCTTTGTACTTGACAGCCTGCTTTTAGGTGGGGTATATTGCTTTTCCTGTTGCGGAAGTGGCGGAACTGGCAGACGCGCTAGATTCAGGATCTAGTGAGGATTCCCTCTTGGGGGTTCAAATCCCCCCTTCCGCACCAAGAATCTCCAACGCCTTCTTCAGTTATCGCACCCTTGATCTCACTTTTTGCGGCTGCCTGTTTTGGCCCGGGCAGAGGTTTTGCCGGTCTTGGCGCGGATCTTCTTTTTCGCGCCGGATCCGGGACGAACGCCGCGCTTCCTGGCAGCGGCGGTTGCTGGCCGGGCGCTGCTCCTGCTGCGGCCGGAGGTTTTTTTGAAACCCTTGCCCGTTGCCTCTTTTTCCTGTCCCTGCAAAAGGCGCGTGATCGCTTTGCCGGTTTGCTGAACCAACGCTTCCCCGCGCTCCACCACTTTGGCTGTCTGTTGATAAATGTCCCCGCGCAGGGTTGCATGCCTGCTATCAGCCGTGACCGTCTTGGACCGGACCGGCTTTGCCTGGATCGCGGCCTGCACCAGAATCATGTCCTGTCCGATGGTGGTCTCCGGCGAGTCTACGGCCAGCGTCCGGTTCCCGGAAAGACACAGCTGGCCGACCAGCCAGGTGCTGGACTGAATGACGATATCCTCCAATTTTCCAAGCATGCGCCCGTCTTTGCTGTTGACCGTCATGCCCAGCATCTGCTCCCAGGAACGCCCCGGGGAAGGCGATTCGGTTAAAACCCCTGCTTCCGGTATATAGATAAGATCCACGCCCACTTTCCGTATCTTCTCCACGCTGACCCAGTTGCGCCTGGACCCCGGACCCGGATGGTTGACATGCAGCCTGATACCCGTCATTTTCCGCCTGCTGCCGTCCACAAACGCGGTCTGCACCCTTCCCAGCAGCCTGCCTTCAGCCAAACTGGCCACCCATTTGTTTTTGAGTTCCTTTAAAGAAAACGCCATGCCGCCCACCCCCTTTTGCTATTCAAGGGTTTTAAGACTGATCAGCGTCTGCGCCATGCCGCCCGCCAGGTTCTTCATGCGGGTTTGCAGCCGCCGAATCGTCTGTTCCCAATTGCGCCGCCCTCCGCTTTTTTGCATGATCTCCGTCTGATAGATGCGGAAAAACGCCGGCAGCTTCTCATCCGGCACCGGCGTCAAATCCAGCAGCAGAACCTCCTGGCCGCGAACGCGCAAATCCCGGGCCAACCTTCCCAAGGGCTCCGGAGCCACGATTAAAAGCGCCCGTTCGTCCGCTTCCTGAATGCGCTGATAGATGACCTGTGCCCTCCGGTAATGGTAGCTCTCGATCCAGAATTGCCACTGCCGGCGTTTGGCCGCCTGCACCAGCTCGGCGCGCGCCGCCTTTTGCACCGGCCAATAGGTAATGCCGCTGGGAAAAGCGTGGTGGGACGACAGGGTCTGCCAAAAGGCCTCTGCCAGGCGCCGGCCTCTGTTTGCGCTCAGGCCGGCCGTTGGCAGCAACAAATACCCATAAAGCGGCGCGGGCACATCCTCATCAAATCCGTCGCCGAGAAATTCCCAGACCAAGTCTCCGGCCTGGCCGGGCGCTGTCAGCCCTCTGCCGCCCGCCTGCCGCGCCGGCCGCGGTCCCGCACAGGCAGATAAGAAGCAAGCGCAGAGCAGCACCACTGCAGTTATTCTGCCGTTCACAGGGTGCCATCCCGATTATTTTTGCTCGTCGGGTTCAGACGGTTTCTCCTCGGGCTGCACCTCTCCGCCCTTTTGCGTCAGGTCGGCTTCATTTCCGCGCAGAGCCCTTTTCACCGCATCCGTGGTGCTTTTAAAAAAATCCTTGCCCAAGACCGACTCCACAATGTTTTCCATGTGCTTGCCGGCGCTGCGGAGTACGGCCGCGGCGTTGTTTTGGACCAAAATCAAATCTTCGCCCAATACCATTTCCTGGATATCAACCGCCACGCTCTGGTTCCCGGACAATCCCAATTCCGTGATTTGCCAGGTGTCCCGGTCCACTTCAATGTCAGCAAGGTTTCCCAAAGCCTTTCCGTCCTTGCTGGAAACAGGCATGCCCACCAATTGGGCGAGTCTTTTGCCCCGCTGCTCGCCCTTGCTGATAGAGTGCTCATTGGGCAAAAAAATCAAATCCACTCCGATTTTTTTAACGTCCTTGATGTCCACCCATACATCCGCCCCTGCCAGAGGCGTGCCTGTCCGCAGAATCAGCCCCACCACGCTCTTGGTGGCAGGATCAAGATAAATGCCGTTGACCGTGCCCACCATGATGCCTTCGGTGTAGGTTGCCACCCACATGCCTTTGATGTCTTTCAGCCATGATCTCATTGCTGTCACCACCTTCCCTTCGACTCTCCATTATTTTTACATGATGCTGTCTGGCTTGGCAAGCCCCAAATGGCCGGCACCGGGCAGGGGAGAAGCGCCAGATCCCCGCCCCTGCGGCCCCTGGCCCGGAAAGCGCTTTTTCCTTGGCGAAATCCGCAAATTCGGCTATGATCATGCAAAAAAGGAGATCAGGCCCGGTGAGTACTCTGCTGTCCCCCGAAGAACGCACTACGGACCGGATTGAAATTGTCGGTTATTTTTCTTCCGGAGCAGCCGCCGTCACCCTGGTGGTGTATTTCGGCATGATGTTTTTCTACAAGCCGGTGCAGTTGCATTCCCTCGGCACCCAGGCGCTGGTCCTGTCCTGCTGCCTGCTGGTGCTGATCACGGGATTTTTCATCCCGCGCGAAAAAAACCTGGCCCGGATACTCTTCAAATTCTTCTTTTATTTTTTGGCGGTATTGGGATACTACCAGACCGTCAACCAGGGCCAATGGTATCTTGGCCTGGCGGCGGCATATTCCCTGTATGCCTTATGGGTGCTGACGCATCCGCTGGCCGTCAGCCGATTTCGCAAGCTTTGTTTGCATGAGCAAAGACAGCTTCCGGCTGCTGTGGGCCTCACCTGGCACCGGATTATACTCTCCCTCTATGCGCTGGTCACCTTTGTCAACGGACTGCTCATCTTAAGCGCCGAGGATGTAAAGCAAGACATCGACCAGGGAATGCTCAAGCTTTTTCTTGCCCTGGCCATCGCCTTTCTGCTTGTCTTTTTCAGGCGTCTGCACAATTGGGCCCGTTGGTGCATTATTCTCATCTGCCTGGGCCTTGGATTTTCCGGACTTCCGGACACCATCAATCCCAGAATTAAAAATTATCTCGAATATTGGCAAAGCCTGATTTTTGTCTTCTATTTTCTGGGAGTATCCGCCTACCTTGCTTTCTCCCCCCTGATCCGGTCGGTTTTTATCTCTCGCCCGGCCAAACCCAAGACCAGTACCGCCTCTTTGCCGG
>JAFGIQ010000113.1 GCA_016929575.1 candidate division FCPU426 bacterium | reverse complement strand
TCAGCACCCCGCCGCCGCCGTGGGAGAGCAGAACCATGTCCCGGTCCTGCGGTTTCATTGTTGTTGACCTGCCTGTTTTTCATATTTGTAATATGCCGCGCAGGTGCCTTCGCCGGATACCATGCAGGCGCCCACCGGATGCGCGGGGGTGCAGTCCTTTTGATAAAGCCCGCATTCCAAAGGTGTGCACACGCCGCGCAAAACGTCTCCGCAACGGCAGCCGGGCGGTTCGGGCGAAAGCATCTCCGGCCCGGCCAGGGAGAAGGCAATTCTGGCATCATGGGCAGCGTACCGCTCCCGGATGCGAAGGCCGCTGCCCGGCAGCATTCCCAAACCCCTCCAGGCCGCGTCGCCTGGCTCGAATACTTCGGCCAGCATTTTTTGCGCAGTGATATTGCCTTCCGGCGCCACACTCCGGCGGTACTGGTTTTCCACCATTGCCTGCCCTTTTTCCACCTGCCGCAACAGCATCCCTATGGCTTGCAACATGTCCAGGGGTTCAAAGCCGGCCACCACGCACGGCACGTGAAAACCCTCGGCGATGAAACCGTAGGCACGGCTGCCGATGATCACACTCACATGCCCCGGACAGAGAAAACCGTCCACCTTGCTCTCCCCGCTTTGTAAAAGCGCGTTCATTGCCGGGGGCATGGTTTTATGTGCGCTGTAGACCAAATAATTGGGTATTCCCTCGTCGGCGGCAGTTTTAATGCTCCAGGCCACTGCCGGAGCCGTGGTCTCAAAACCCACTCCCAGGAATACCACCTGCCTCCCGGGATTGCGCCTGGCCGCCTCCAGGGCGTCCAGGGGTGAATACACCACCAAAACCTCGGCGCCCTGGGCCCGGGACTTTTCCAAGGAAGACCTGCTGCCCGGCACGCGCACCATGTCGCCAAAGGTGGCGATCATGATTCCGGGCTTTAAAGACAGCTCGACAGCCTGGTCCACGTAGGCGGAAGGGGTAACGCAAACCGGGCAGCCGGGTCCGGATAAAAGTTGTAAATCCGCAGGCAGCAATGTCCGCAAGCCGGCGCGAAAAGCAGCCATGGTGTGCGTGCCGCAGACTTCCATCAGGGAGACGGGTCGGCCGATGGCGCGCATGGACTGCCGGAGGTTTTGCAGCGCTTTGTCAATCATCGGTCCCCTCCGGCGCCAGGCCTTGATCCAGGCGTTCCATTTCCTCCATGATGGCCCGGTACTCGGCCACATCCTGCTCAGACCATTTTTGAATGGCAAAACCGGCGTGGACAATGACATAATCGCCGACCTGCAGGCCGGTCAGCAGATCGGTCTGAATGCTGCGCTGCACGCCGTCCACATCCACCACCGCCTGCTTTCCGCGCAGGTCCACAATCCGGGCTGGAATGGCCAAACACATTATTGTTCGCCTCCGTTGGCGCCGCTTTGCGCCAGGGCAATGACCGCCTGCCCCAGGGAAATACAGCCGTCATTGGGCGGCAGCGCGTGATGACTATACACCGCAAAGCCTCTTTGACTCAACCTTTTCTCACACATGCGCAGGAACAATTCGTTTTGAAAGACGCCGCCGGACAAAACCGCCTGTTCCACTTTCACGGCCGCCCGCGCCTGTTCACAGGCCGCGGCCACAGCTTCGGCCAAAGTGGAGTGAAAGCGGGCGGCTATCCCTGAAGCATTTTGGCCCTGCTTGATATCCGTCATGATTTCCCTGAACATGGATTCCAGGGAGATCCGCCCGGCCTTTTCCCCGCGGAGTATTTCAAAGGCATAAAAATCATCCGTGCCTTCGCCGGCCAGGGACTGCAATTGCACCGCCGCCTGGCCTTCATACGTGACAGACCCGGCGCAGCCCAACAATGCCGCCACTGCATCAAACAGGCGTCCGGCGCTTGAAGTCAGCGGAGAATATGTCGGTTTGCCGAGCAGGGCCAGAAGATTTTCTATCTGCCCGGCTGTCAATGCCGGCAGCCATGCCTGCATATCGGCAACCGCGTGCACACCCGCGCCGTGCAAATAGCTCAAGGCCATGCGCACAGGATGTAAAATGGCCTGTTCCCCTCCGGGCATGGGTCTGGGCTGCAAATGCGCGAGGCGTTCAAAACCGCGGTAATCGGCCAGCAGGATTTCACCTCCCCACACGGTATGGTCCGGACCATAGCCAGTGCCGTCCAGGGCCACGCCCAGGACTAATCCCCGCACGTCATTTTCCGCCATACAGGCGGCGATGTGCGCATGGTGGTGCTGGACGGCAAGGTGACGGCCAGCTGCCATGCCCCTGGCCAGGCGCGTGGAAAAATAATCAGGATGCAGATCATGCGCCACTACTTCGGGTTTTATCCCGTGCAAAGCGCAAAAATCCTCCACCTGGGCCAGATAAAACTCCTGGGATGCCTCTTCCGCCAGATCGCCGATATGCTGGGAAGGATATGCAAAGTGGTCCTGCGTCAAACAGAAAGTATTTTTCACATCCGCACCACAGGCTAAAACCGCAGGACCGGCCAACGGCAGGGAAATCCGGTGGGGTACAAAACCACGGGCGCGCCGCAGAAAAAGGCGTCCGCCGCCGGAAAGCTTTAGAACCGAATCGTCGCACTGCCTGACAATGGGACGGTTGTGCGTCAAGGCATAGTCGGCCACTGTCCCCAGCAGCGCGGCCAGTCCGGCTTCATCCTTGACCATGGGCTCTTCTGAAAAGTTGCCGCTGGTCATGATCAAAGGGCCGGTTTTTTGCAGCAGCAGGTAATGCAGGGGCGTATAGGGCAGAAAAGCGCCTATATCCGGCGAGTCCGGAGAGATCTCGGTCGGCAGAAAACAACCGGATTTGCGTGGCAACACCACAATCGGGCGGGCGGGAGAAAGCAATTCCCGCTCTTCCCCAGGGCTCAGCAGGCAGTGTTCTTTGATTTCTTCCATGCAGGCAAACATGACCGCCAAAGCCTTGTGCGGCCTGCGTTTGCGTTCCCTGAGCCTGCGCACCGCCCGGGAATCTGCAGCCAAACAGGCGAGATGGTACCCGCCCAAACCTTTTACCGCCACAATGGCTCCCTGCTGCAGAAAACCGGCTGCCTGCGCAACCGGCTCACCTGCCAGCGCGGCCCCGGCGGCATCCAGCAGCTGCAGTTGCGGACCGCACACCGGACAGGCATTGGGCTGGGCTTCAAAACGCCGGTTGCCCGGATCGTGATATTCACGTGCGCAGGCGGGGCAGAGCGCAAAGTCCCGCATGGAGGTGCGGCTCCGGTCATATGGCAGGCTGCGGATAATGGTGAAACGCGGGCCACAGGCAGTGCAATTGATAAAGGGATAGAGATGGCGACGGTCATGGGGATTAAACAACTCTTGCCGGCAATCCTCGCAGGTGGCCAAATCCGGGGGAAAGGTGACAAGGACTTCGCCTTCCAGGCTGCTGGGCAGGATGACAAAATCCGCCTCAGGCCTGGCCGCCTCCTCCATGATGTGCACTGCTTCCACCTTGGCAAAAAGAGGCGGTTGCTGCCGCAGGGTTTGTACAAAAACCTCGTTCTCCGCCTTTGGGCCCTGCACTTCCACCAGCAATCCTGCCGGTGTATTACACACTGAGCCGCTGAGGTTCAATTGCTTTGCATGCCGGAAAATCCAGGGCCTGAATCCCACTCCCTGCACCTGCCCTTGAATCAGAATCCGCAAACGCTGAACCGCGGCAGCGGCAGGAATCGCCTGTTCCATGGTTTACATCCCTTTCTGTGGAGCCCCCGGGCAAAGCCCGGGGACTTTTTTAGCTTGGCGGGGTCAATGCCCGAATTCCTTTAACCACCCGGCCCATGCGTCCAGGCCCTCGCCGGTTAAACTGGATAAAACAAAGACCGGCGCCTGACTGTTAATCTGTTTGACAGCCTCAAGGCAGGCATCCAGCCGGAATGGAAGATACGGCAGCAAATCCTTTTTGGTAATGACCACTGCTTGGGCTTCTCGGAAAAGCAAAGGGTATTTCAATGCCTTGTCTTCCCCCTCTGTGACGCTCAAGACCGCTATTTTGGCCTTTTCGCCGATGTCAAACTCCGCCGGACAAACCAGATTGCCCACATTTTCCACAATGACCAGGTCCAGATTATCCAGAGGCAGATCCAGTAAAGCGTAATGCACCAGTTTTGCCTCCAAATGGCAGGCGCCCCCGGTGAGAAGCTGGCTGACCGGGATGTTGAGCGGCAGCAAGCGTTCGGCGTCTTTGGTGGTTTCCACATCGCCTTCCAACACCGCCAAGCGCAGAGGCGGTGCCAGCAAAGTATGGCTTTTTTCCAGCAAGGCGGTCTTGCCCGCGCCCGGCGAACCGATGAGGTTGATCATGATTGTTTTTTTCTCCTGCAACAGGACGCGGGTTTTTTGCGCCCACTCTTCGTTGGCCCCCATCAGGTCCCGGTACACTTTAATTTCCTTTTTCATCCTCCACCTCGATTTCAAGGTTTTCCAGGTATAATTCCAGGCCATTGACGATTTCTATCCCTGCGGATGAACAGACAGGACATGCAAAAAACGTCAAGGCCAGCTCGCCCTCCCAGCCGCAATCCGGGCACTTGGCCCGCACCGGCGTGGTGCGCACCAGCAGTTCGGAGCCTGCCGCCGCCGTGTCCTTCACCAACACAGCATACGCCCATTGCATGTAGTCGGGCACAACTTGACGCAGTCGTCCGATCACCACCCGCGCGGCCAGCAAACGCCGCGGTGGCGGCTGCAAGCGGCTCATTTCCTCAAGAATGGATTCCACCAGGCCCTGGCATAGGGAAAATTCATGCATGCAACCTCACCTCGCCGCCTGGTGACACCGCTCCCAGGAGCTGCCCGTGCTGTTTTTTTATCTCCGGAAATTCTAGTCCATTTTGTAATATTTGCCAATGAAAAACGCCGCCCCTTGCGTTTCATGACATTTCAGGTGCTGTCTGCGCGGCTTTGCGGTTTGTACCGGTGTGGGATAGACCATACGGTTTGCCCCTGCCCTTTTGCCGGCCTGCTTTACAGGCTTTGCACCTGGTCCCAGGCGGCCTTGTGCAAAACCAGTATTACCTGCCGTGCCGCCGTCATGACCTCCTGGCTGAGGCACTCGCCGTCTTGCACTTGCTTGGGTTGGATGCCAATAAAGACAATGTCCTTTTTGACAAACGGCTGCAGATACTCCATGAGCAGGGACAGCGGCAGGGCGTGCGTGCCCAGCCCCAAATCCTCTATTTTTTCCTTGGGAATAAGGCGCACCGTCCCGGCCGGCAACTGCATCTGGGCGGCATCCACGAGGACAAGGGTTTCAGGCTGGTGTTTTTTTACTTCGGCGGTAAAATTCTCCGGCACCGTGCCGCAATCAATCGCCAGCCAGTCCGGATCGGCAAAGGCGGCGGCGATATAAGATCCGACGCCGTCGTCAGCGCGCAGGCTGTTGCCGACGCCCATGAGAATGCGCTTGTGGGACATGCTCGGTTCCACCTTTTCATGGGGACTTCGTTTAACAGCTTTTCTCGGTTATCCTGCTAAATTGCAAACGTCCCCCATGGTCTACTCCAGCACCATGTCTTGGGCATACCGGTCTGTGGTGGCGGTGAGAAATTCCTTGGTCATAAAAAGGTTGCCCTTGGGGCAGACCTCGGTGCATTGCGCGCACTGGATGCAATGGCCCGCGTATACGGTCATGCACTTGTTTTCGCGGCTGACGTCAATGGCCCTGGCCGGGCACACCTTTGCGCACATGCCGCAATATGTGCAGCCCTCGGAATGATAGCCGATCTTTCCCCGAAAACCCTCCGGCACTTCCACCGGCGGGTGCATTTTGGCCTTGCCGGTTGCAACCTGGTGCAAAAATCCGGTCATGGTCTTCGGCAGATGGACGGCCGGAAAGGGATTGGTGGCCGGCCGGTTGAAAAGCTGCTTTAAAACCCGCGGCAGCATGGGCAGTTGAAACATACGCGCGCTCTCCTTCGTTTTTCCGCAATAACGCCTAAATAAGGCCGTCCAGCATGATCAACAGCAGGCCCAACAGGGTTATAATGCCTCCCAGTTTCCAATACACATCCATCACCTGGGTGATCCTGAAGCGCGCCATACTAATGCGCATGAGGGTGATGGAAACAAATATGACTGCAAATAATTTCAGCAGATAAAATACAATCTCGGCCACGCTCCGCCAGAATACCGGCAGACCCAAATGCGGCCCGATTGCCTGTGGGAAAAATAATGCCACTGTCAATCCCGCCATGGCGATCATTTTGGCGCCCAAAGCCACTTTGAACATGGCCAGATTGCGGCCGGAGTATTCCACCAGCAGGCCTTCGGCCAGTTCCGATTTGGCTTCAGGAGCGTCAAACGGCACTTGGGAAAGTTCGCCCGGCGTGACCACCACCAAGGCCAGCAAAAGCAGGATGAAGCCCACGGTGCCAAAAGGTCCGACCAGGTTCCAAACCGGATGGGAGGCTATGGTCTGCAGTGAAAAAGGGGCGGCCAGGCCGGCCTGGGACATTTTCCAGGCAAAGGCAACCACGATGGTGCCCAGGGGCAGCTCATAAGCGATCATGGTCACCATTTCGCGTTGCGCCCCCAGGGTGGCATAGGGCGAGCCTGAAGCCACGCCGCCGAAAACCATGGCCAGGGCCGGCATGGCCAGCAGGTACAAGACCAGTATCAAATCACCGTATCCTTCCAAGACCGGTGCAAAGCCTGCAAACGGAAGATAGAGCAAAATGGTGATCACCGAGGCAAAGGCAAAGAGGGGCG
>JAFGIQ010000112.1 GCA_016929575.1 candidate division FCPU426 bacterium | reverse complement strand
CCTGCCCGGCCTCATGCTGTGACTGCCCAAATAAACAGCGGCGGCGGACGCTATGGGGGATTGGTCGGACGGTTGCGCTATGACCTGCAGCTGTCCCCGGACCGGGACCTGGGATTAAGCGCCGGAGTTTTTCAGGACAGCTCCGTTTCCACCGGCCATGGTTTGATAGCCGCAGCAGCATATAAAATAGGCTTGGCAAAAAACGATGACGGGGCGCATTGGTTATCCTTGATGCCGGAATACGCCTTCATGCTCACGAACTATCCGGTGGAAAGCCCCATTTTCTATTATGACGGCGAAACCATGCACCTCTACCACGCTTTTTTGCATATGTTGGGTTGTGATGCTGCTGCCGGAATCAAGCTGGGCGTATTGGAGCTGGATGCGCATCTGGGGCCGTATTTGGGCTGGTATGCTTTTCATTCATCACGTGACGGGACAATCGGTTTTAATGCCCTGAAGTTGAGCCTGCGTTTGGGATTGGATTTCCAAACAATACAAGGCCAGCTGGTCTATAGTCTTTTTAACGGCGATGCCGAAAACAGGGCTTTTCTGGATGCCTTTCTGGCCTTGGGGGTCGGGTATTATTTTTAGCGTCCATGTCCTGACGACATGCAGACGCATGCAGGGGGAGACTATGTACGGAAAAAAGAATGTGAATAAAATATTTTGCGTGGATGACGACAAGCACCTGGGAGAGCTTTATAGAATCGGTTTGGAATTAAGGGGTTTTACCGTTGTTTCCTTCGACCATACGGAAAAAGTTTTGGAAGTGCTGGACAGGGAAAAACCTTTGCTGCTTATAACCAATCTGATGATGCCGGGCATCAGCGGCTATGAGCTGGTCACCCGGATCCGCCGCAAGTGGTCCAAAACAGAGCTGCCCATTATTGCCATGTGCAAATTGGATTTGGCCCAGTGCGAAAAAATGCATCCCGGCTTGGAGGAAAAAATCAACGCCTTTCTTCTGCAGCCGGTATCCCCCCAGGAGCTGGCTGATACGATCATGAATATCTATCGTAAAAGGAAAGGGTGATTGCTGAAACGCGCATAGCAAAAGGATGGCCGCGCGAGGTGCATCCATCAGGCGGCGGAATTTTTTACGCCATGCCAGCTTAAAA
The DNA here is from genome assembly GCA_016929575.1 of candidate division FCPU426 bacterium. Lineage (GTDB taxonomy): Bacteria > Oederibacteriota > JAAXVQ01 > JAAXVQ01 > JAUVAV01 > JAFGIQ01. The sequence goes on along the minus strand of JAFGIQ010000112.1, from coordinate 1,872 downwards.
TCCGCGAGTGCCCCTGCCGGACATGCTTTCCGCGAAATATAAGAAACCTGCGCTTGTCTGGGCAACACAGACAATTAAGCAAACATCCCGGTTGCCGATACTATTAAAAATAGTGATATTAGACCATGCATCCGGCTGTGACACTTGCAGCGGATGATACTGGTGAAGGAAGGATTCTATGCAACCAAAAGCCCAAAAAAGCGAAGCAGTTGTCGAGAGAAGAAAAGGTCCGAGAAAAGCGCTCAACATTATCGTGCAATACCAGCCGTTGGAGGCCGCAGATGCGTATGGCAGCAGGGATTTTACTGAAAACATCAGCGCCGGCGGCATGGCCCTTCGTTGTGAAAATAAAATAAACGTGGGCCAGGAGCTGTTACTGACACTGTGCCTGCCACGCCCGGAAAAACGCGCGGTCCTAAAAAATATTTTAATTTGCGACGAATCGGAAAGTGAAAAAGTCCGGTTGAAAGGGCAGGTCGTCTGGAATGCGCCTATTTTTGGGGGCCGTAATATTCACGGGGTGAAATTCAAGGCCATTGCCCTTGATGATGTGCGGATTTTCACTGATTTCCTTAAGGAGTTTTCACTTCTGGCGTATGGTACCAATGGAGAAGAGTTGGATCGTTTCTGATTGTTCCGTCTTGTCAGTCCTCGTGAGCACCCGCCAGCGCACCAACAACAGCATGGATATATTTCCATAAATTCAGTATAATGCCACTTGGTGTTTTTTATGTTTCTGCGCCCGTCATGCCGCTGAAGGAGAAAAAGAATGAACGACGCTGCCCGGACCATACCCTATGCGCAGCTGGAATATTATTCACCCGAACGCCTGGGCCAGTATTACTACCAAATAAAGGCTGTCCGCGAAGCGCAGGCGCACACAGTCCTTGAGATTGGCCCTGGCCCCGGGGTGGTTACGCATATCCTGCGCCGTGCAGGACTGACGGTCCTCACCTGCGATTGCGAACCTTCTTTGGCGCCGGATCTGCTCGCCGATGTGCGCGACCTGCCTTTGGCGGCCGGGGCGGTTGATTTCACCCTTTGTTGCCAGGTGCTTGAGCATCTGCCGTTTGCTGATTTTTCGGTTGCCATGTCCGAAATCAAGCGGGTAACACGGGGACAGATGCTCATCTCGCTGCCGTACGCGGCGCGTGTTGTTTATTCCTTGCATAAATGGCCGGGCGGACGCCGTTCTTCGTGGGTGCTGCATTTTCCCTGGCTTCCTGCCCCTGGCCAAATGGCCAAAAACCATTATTGGGAGATGGGGAGACGGGAGTATCCGAAGAAAAAAATCATCCAGACCCTGCAGGCAGCGCAATTGTCCGTGGTGCGCGCTTTTACGCCGGCAGATGCTCCCAACAACCAGTTTTTTCTGCTTGCCTAAGAAGCAGTATATGCCGGAGCAATGACTATGCTTACAGTCCTGGCCATCGCCTACAATCAGCGCCTCTATACCGAAATGCTGCTTTCCAGCCTGTGCCGTGCCGAGTGCGCGGACATGCCTTATCAATTGGTTTTTATCGACAATGGTTCCATAGACGGCACGCAGGAATTGGTCAACACCTATCCGCTTGCCCAAAATCAATTTTTCCGGGGCCTGATATATCATGCTTTCCCGGATAACCGGGGAGTGGCCGCAGCCATCAACCAGGGTTTTGCCCTGGCCAAGACCGATTTTGTGCTGCAAGCCGACAATGATGTGGTTTTCGGCCCGCAAAGCCTGTCATTGCTGTATGCATGGATGATGAAGCACCCCCAGGGGCTTATTTCGCCGAACTGGCCCTGGATCCAAAAAAAACTGGGAACATCCTATTTCACCGGCGCCTCCGACATTACTCCCCGGAGCCTGCAAAACCTTAAACGCCTGGGCCT
>JAFGIQ010000111.1 GCA_016929575.1 candidate division FCPU426 bacterium | reverse complement strand
TCTCCGCCGGTTGCCTATCCTTGTTTTTACGGCATGGATTTTCCCACCCGCCAGGAATTGATTGCCGCCACGCATACGATGGACGAGATCGCCAAGTATCTGCGCGTGGACAGCGTGGTCTACCTGTCGCTGGCCGGCATGCTCGCGGCCATGGCCCAACAGGAGCCTCATTTTTGCTGCGCCTGTTTTAACGGCGAATACCCGGTGGAATTCGGCGGCCGTTTGACAAAAAGCGCCATGGACATCACCGAAAAAAAAGTGGATAAAAAAAGGGTACACAGGCTGTAACGCCGGCTGGGGCCGTCTCTCCCCCCCAGCCCTTTATGACAGAGGATGTAAAAACCTAAAAACCCCCGGCTGGGGCAGGCTACGGGCCGGGGCGCCACAAGGAGGACGGTGTGCGATTCAAGAGCAAATCACGGGACGCCTATGCGGCTGCGGGTGTGAGTATTGACGCCGGGAACGAAGCAGTCAGACGCATGCGCAAGCATGTCCGCCTGGCGCGCACACCCGGTATGCTGACGGACATAGGACTCTTCGGCGGCCTCTTTCAGCTGCCCGCGGGATACCAGCAGCCCATACTTGTCGGGTCCACGGACGGAATCGGCACCAAGCTCAAGGTGGCGGTAGCCATGGGAAAGTACGACAGCGTAGGACAGGATCTGGTCAATCATTGTGTGAATGATATCCTGGTACAAGGGGCCAGCCCGCTTTTTTTCATGGATTATTTCGCCACCGGCAAACTGCATCCGGGGGTGGCTGAACAAATTGTCAAGGGGTTGGCCAAAGCCTGCCGGGAGAACGAATGCGCACTATTGGGGGGGGAAACTGCGGAAATGCCCGGACTCTACCGGGGCCGGGATTTTGATTTGGCTGGAACGATTATAGGCCTGGTGGAGAAGAAAAACATTATCGCCGGCAGGGATGTTTGTCCGGGAGATCTATTGATCGGATTGCCGTCCACCGGCCTTCATACCAACGGATATTCACTGGCCAGGAAAATATTTTTTGAAAAAATGAAAATCAACCCCAAAAAATACATCGCCGAATTGGGGACATCCCTCGGTGAAGCCTTGCTGGCCGTCCATCGCTCCTACTGGCCGGTCGTCAAGCCCTTATTGCGGAAATTTAAAATTAAAGGCATGGCGCATATCACCGGAGGAGGTTTGAACGAAAACCTCCCCCGCGTCCTGCCCGAGGGGTGCCGGGCTGCCATCCGGCCAGGAACCTGGCCCATACCTCCGATTTTCAGGTTGTTGGTGTTGGGCAGCAAGCTGGACGAAAAGAACATGTATCGGACATTGAATATGGGTATTGGTTTGGTCATCATCGCCGCCCCTGGACAGGCTAAAAAAATAATTGCCTTTTTGCGCCAACAAAAGGAATTGGTTTATGTGATCGGCGAGATCGAGCAGGGAAAAAAATCTGTTTGTTTTAAATAGCAATGCAACAAACGGTAAACGTCCGAATGTATACCATAAAAGCCTTGTAAACAAATCAAATTATGCGATACCCCAAAACAGGAAAACTTTTTACCGTTTCCGGCATCCAATATAGTGAGCCACTCATGCTTCAGCCACAGACACCCCTCCGGTGCTGAAGCAGGCCCGGCTGGGTTTCTTGAAACTCAGCCGGGTTCATTTTCAGCAGGGCAAAAAAGTGCTGTATCTAAGCCAGGCGGATGACGGGCAGATTCCCATTTTAACCAAGATAGCAAAGCAATCATTTTCAACTTGAAACCTCTAAAAAACTGATTGCAAACGGATGTTTGGGCTGGGCCTTCGCCGGACGGCCGCCATGGGGTGGGCGGCCGCCGTCTCATCCCCATCCCAAACATCCATGCCGGCAGATGGCTATGAAACCTTTTTCAGAGGTTTCGACCTGTTTAAAAAATCAAAACGACAAATGCAACGAGGAATTCGGCGACAGGTCCATAGGAGGCAGGGCAGGGGGAGGATGAAATTAATGCTTGCCTGGTTGCGGGTACATGGCTTACAGTAACATATAGGTGTCGATAAAAAAGGCGGCACCACCCATCCCAAGGAGCAACAGCTGGTTTGTATGGCGGCAATGAAAAATCAACAGACACCTCAGACTTCAACCAACCTTTGTCCGGAGCACGGCCAACCTGCACGCTGGCAATGCGGATTTTGCGGGAAACCCCTCTGCTCAAACTGCCGGCCCATTGCTTTGAATTATCAGGTTTATCACCCTGCCTGCGTGGAGACGGCCCGCCAGCGGTTGGAAAAACAGGAAAACAAGAAAGGCGAAATCGACGCCCCCTCCACGGGCTTGCGGATCATATCCTGGGGTTTGATATCTTTGGGAATAGTGGTTTTCGGTTTGGCGCTCTTTCTGGTGGGGATTTCGCTTTTCAGCAAATCCATACCCATCCGGGCCTTGATGACTGCCAGCGTGCCTGAAGGCTTTGATAGCATACCCGGCGGACGTACTTTTCTCAATTGGATGGGGGGGATAAGCCTGATCGCCAGTGTGCTGATGACTGTGCTCGGCGTAGGGTTGCTTAATTGTGTCGCAGCCGCCAGATATGCGGTATTGTCCTTTGCCTGGTTGGAAATCGTCCTGGCTGCTTTAGGCTGGCTGGTAGTGTGGTGGACAGGAGCAGGATTCTGGGATGTGCCGGTCATGGGCGGGTTTTTAATTTGGTACTTTTTGCGCCCGCAGGTGCGGATGCAATTTAAACAAGTCTTATGAGCCGCTTTCTATCCATGCGCGAAAAAGATATCCATCTTGTACCCGCGGCCGCAGCCACCGGGGCGTGGTAATGCCCAAAGCGGCTATAGCGGGCCTCTCCCTGATTTTGTATCTCCTGGTACCTGCATGGTTGCTGTTTGCGGAATTTGACCAGCGGTTGGCTGTATGGGTAAGGTTGGGAGACTTGGAGCGCTGCTTCGCGTCTTTGCAGCAAAACCGGGCCAAAGTGGCAAGAGTGCTGGTTGCAGACCATTGTATTGCTTTGAACGGGGTGGGGGTGGAGTGCCGTGTGCCGCAGGGAGAGGCGCTGGCGCGGAGCCTGACCGCCTGGTGTCAGGCCCAGGGAGTGCCGGTTTTGATGGGGCTGGGCAACTACGGAGGGGGGTTTTCCCGTCCGGAGATTATTGCCAGGATGTTGAAGAATCCCGAACAACGCCGCCAGCATATCCAGGTGGTACTGGCAGCAGTAGTCACACTGGGCTACAGCGGCGTGGATGTGGATTACGAAAACCTGCCGGCCGCCAGCCGTGACCACTTCACGGCTTTTATTGAGGAACTGGCCTTGGCCCTGCGTACAGCCGGAAAAGAATGTGATGTCACGGTGCCGCCGAAGTTTTCTTCGCCGGGGTGGGATAAAACCAAGGCCTACGATTGGATGCGATTGCCGAGGGCGGCCGGCCGCGTGAACGTGATGTGCTACGACTGGTACCTGCGCAGCGGACCGCCCGGCCCCATCATTCCATTAGGCGTCACCCAAAAAGTCATCGGTTTTATTAAAACCCGCACCCGCCCCGAGGCTTTTTGGATCGGTCATCCCGCCTATGGCAATGACTGGCTGGAAAAAAAAGGCAGGTCCTATCAAGGGCGGTATGCCGGCGCGGCCACGCTGCGGCGGCGGGCCCGGGAGCAGGAAGCAGTCATTCGTTATGACAGCAAACCGCTGGGGGGGTTTGCCGTCGGACCTTTTGCGCATTACACCTATGTCGCGGAAGACGGGGTGCATCACGTTTGGTTCGGAGACCGGCAAAGCTTGGAAGCAACCCGGCAGGAAGTGCAAAAAGAAAATTTAGGCGGGATTTTTATCTGGCGCGCCGGCCTGGAAGACCCCGGGATTTGGGACGCTATTCCTGTTGATCAGGGCGCAGGGAACGACGCTGCTTCTTCTGCGACTGATGGTGTTTTGCCATAAGCATTTTCTCCTTGGACCGCCGTGAACGCCGGCGTTTTTGCCGCCGGATTTTTTCACGTGCCTGCTGGATCTGGCTCCTGCTTTTATTCAGCTGTTCATCCAGCTTGTCTGCCATCAGGCGCCGGGCCCAATAACGGTTGAGGCTTTGGGAACGCTCTTTTTGGCAACGCACCTCCAGCCCGGTGGGGAGATGCCGCAGCACCACGCACGTGGATACCTTGTTGGTGTGCTGGCCGCCCGGACCGCCGGAACGTAAAAAACGCTCGGCCAGATCCTCTTCCCGCAGCCCCAAGGCCGCCATCCGTGCCGCCAGGGTATTTTGTTTTTTCTCAGAAACGGGGAAATGAGGCATGCGGTCCTCTCCGTTTACAATCCCAATTCCGTATGAATGCCTTGCATGGCGCGCAGGCATAATTCCGCAAAGGCATCCAGCGGTATGCCGATTTGCTCACATTCCCGGATAATATCCCGGTTGACCGCGGCGGCAAAAGCCTTTTCCTTCATGCGTTTGACCACGGATTTGGCCTGCACACCAGCCAATTTTTTATCCGGATACACCAATGCTGTTGCAGTAATCAAACCGGTGATGGTTTCGCCGGCGGCCAAGGCGTGATGAAAGACACTGTGGCGGGTGCGCTGGCAGGAAAGCTCGTTGTGCAAGGCGATGGCTTCAATGACTTCCGCATCCACCCCGAGTTTCTGCAGGATCGCAACAGCCTGCTGGCCGTGCAGCGAAAGATCCGCGTGGGTGATTTCAACGTCCAGGTCATGCAATAAACCGGCCAGACCCCACTGGTCGGGATCATGGCCCAGGTGCACGGCCAGGGCCCGCAACACGGCTTCGGACGCCAAACAATGCTTGCGCAGGTTGGGATTGGTTATATAGTGGTCAAGCAAGGCCAAGGCTTGTTCGTGGGTGATCCCCGGATTCATCATCGGCTCCTTTCCTTTAAGGCCGGGCAATAACATGACAGCCGAAGGTATTGTACCGCAAAACACCATCATATTTTTACTAAAATTGGGCTAGCCAAGCAACGCCCGCAAGTGCGAATATGGAAAAAATGCGGCAAGAAAGGGTTTTTCATGTCGGCTACAGCGGGAATATTCAACTTGGTCATGCTAACAGGCGTGTGCTTGATTTGTTTCCGGTTTTGCTGGGCTGTCATTTTCGGCATGGCCCACGGCCTCCTGAATTTCTTGTGGGGGCGTCATCGGACCTGGCCTTTACATGTAGTATACCTCGTCTGGGGGTATGCCTTGTCATCCCAGACCATGCTGGTGGTGACCCAGGCGCAGCATGCCAGTACAGCCTCCGGCAGGGGATATCAATACCTGGGCTTAGCCCTCATGACCCTCTATCTGGTTTCAGATGGCATCATCAATATTTGGCTGGCTGAACGCAAACAAGACCGGGAATTGAAGGGCATTGTTTACCGGCATCATTTTCTGGCAGCAGCAATATGGCTTTATACCTTGCTGGCAATGCGGTTTTGGCCTGAACAGGGGCATCTGGCTTTTATCCGGACATGGATACACTGGATGCAGCAGCTGCTGGCTGTTCCGGGACTGGGAATCTGTTTGGGAGTTATAGGTATTTTATACCAGCTGGGCCTCGTCAGGCGGATTGTACGATTCATACGCATTGGCCCCAAGGGATTGCCGCCTTTTCAAAGGCGGGGTCACAGAGACAGGGAAGGGGGAAAATGACCTTCTGGCGAACTCCCGCGGAAATAGCCGCCGTTTTCGCGCCGCAGGGTGAACTGGCCAAGCGGATTCCGGGTTTTCACGCCCGCAGGGAGCAGATCGCGCTGGCCCAATCCATCCAGGCGGCGCTTGAGGAAAAGACACATTGTCTGGCAGAGGCCGGCACCGGTGTAGGCAAAAGTCTTGCCTATTTGGCGACGGGGATTAACTGGGTACTGGAACATCGCACCCGTCTTTTGGTTTCCACGTATACCAAGGCCCTGCAAATGCAGTTGTTAAACAAAGAACTGCCGCGGTTGGCGGAGGAAGGCTTATTTGCGCGGCCGTTTACCTACGCCATCTGCGTTGGCGCCGAAAATTATATCTGCCTTTGGCGTCTGCTGCGCGAAGGGAGCCGGGAGCCATTGCCGGTTTTTGATCCGGAATACATCCAGGCGCTGCGGCGCTGCCTGGAATGGTGCAAAGAGCCGGTCTCGGGGCTGCGGCAGGATTTGCCCATGCCGGTGCCGGACGGGTTATGGTATAGCATATGCATTGTCTCCGAACTGTGCCTGGCCACGCGATGTTCTTTTTATCATGAATGTTTCCTGCAGCTTGCACGGCAAAGACAACGGGCTGCGGATGTACTGGTGGCCAATCATTACCTGTTCTTTACGAACCTGATAAACAAGGGGAGGGTTTTGCCGGAGTATACAGTCGCGGTTTTGGATGAAGCCCATAAATTGGAAGACGTGGCAACGCAGTTTTTAGGCGAGACCATTGCCCAAGCGGATGTCGGACATCTGCTGGCTGGGTTGACCAGGCGCGGCCGCATGCATTTTCTGGACAACGTAACCTGTCTGGATGCAGCCCGGCGGGAAAAGGTGCGGGCGCAGGCCGTCCTTTTGAGCGAGCAGCAAGAACGCTGGTGGAAATCCCTGCTGCCTTTATTCCCTTTAGGCAGCGACACGTTGCGGATTACAGGACCGACGGTTTCTGTTCCGGCGCCGGACACAAAACTACTGGCAATTCTGGCTGAAGAATTCATGCAGTATAAAGCTGCGGCCGAGACAGAGGAGGAGGAGAAAAAACTGGAATACTATGCCTCGCAACTGGCCGCCGTCGCCCAGGTGGAAGAAGGATGGCATGAAAGAATATCGGCGGAAAAGGTCTACTGGGCGGAAAAGGAAAAACTGCGGACAGGAACATGCATCCGCTTGCATATCACTCCTTTGGAGGTAAGCCGCCATCTGGCGGAATTGGTTTTTGCCTCCATTCCCACGGTGGTCCTTACGTCTGCCACCCTCTCGCTTGACGGCGATTTTACCTACCTGGGTTCGCGGCTGGGAGTTTCCCGGGCCAGGGAAATATCGGTGCCGTCACCTTTTCCTTATCAGCAGAATGCCGCGCTATTCATACCGGAGCATGTTCCTGACCCTAAAAACGCGGAGGCCTTTATTGCCTATCTGCTCACCGCCGTCGAGGAATTGGTGCAGGTCTTCAATGGCGGCATCTTTGTTCTCTGCACCAGCTACCGCGTGCTCAAAAAGGTGGCGGAGTATTTGCGCTCCCGGGATGACCACCGGGTCTGCCTGGTGCAAGGTGAAGACTCCACGCAGAGGCTGATTGACGTTTTTCAGCGTGACACACATGCCGTCATGCTGGGCGTGGAGACTTTCTGGCAGGGAGTGGACATCCCCGGCCAGGCCCTGCGTTGCGTGGTCATCACCAGGCTGCCTTTTGACGTGCCAACACATCCGCTGCATCAGGCCCGGGCAGAGGATCTGCAAATAAAGGGGGTAAATCCCTTTCTGGCGTATTCTGTACCCCGTGCCGCGCTGATGCTGAAACAGGGTTTTGGCCGTCTTATTCGCCGGCAGGATGACAAAGGTGTGGTGGCGATTCTGGATCCGCGGGTGAAAACCAGATCCTGGGGGGATTTTTTCATCCATACTTTGCCATCCTGTCCGCGGCTGAGCGCCTTCAGTGAGGTCAGGGAATTTGTCAAAACCCGCTTTCCGGGGGGATGCCATTCTATCAGGCAGGAAGGCCAGGCGGCGGAGGAAAAGGAGACCATTGCCGGTTGGGACGGGCGAAGACCGCCTGTCGGGCAGTCTGATAGCATTTCGAAGAAGGGAGTGACAGGAAATGAATATTGATCCGCAACCCGCTGCTTTGACCTTGTTGGTAGTGGGAGCTTTTTTTAGTTTGAGCCGCGAGTATCTTGCCAAATGGTATGTGCGGATATACGGATGGCTGAGAAAGCAAAAAACGGATATGCGTCTGGAAAAAGGCGTGCAAGTTTATTTTATGTTGACGGGAATGTTTTTTACAGTCTTGGGCATTTTAGGCTGGCTGGGCATCCTGCCCCTGGGGGAATGACTTAATTGGGCAGGGTCCCGGGGGAACGGGTGATGAAGTGGGTTTCTTCCTCAAGGCACAGGAGCTTGACGATGTTTTCTGAAAGCTCGCCCAAATCAAACGGCTTTGACATATAGACGTCAGCCTGGAGGATGTACAAGCCCTTGATCTTGGCCATGAACTGGGCTTTGGCTGTCAAGATGATCACCCGCGTATTCTTAGTGGCCAGGTTGCCCTTGACAGTGTGACAGACAACCCAACCGTCTACTTTTGGCATCATGATGTCTAAAATGATCAAGTCCGGTTTGATTTCAGCAACTTTTTCCAATGCATCCAGACCATCATAGGCGGTGAAAACCCGGTATCCCTCCGCCTGCAGCTTGTATGCAATCATATTCACGATGTCTTTTTCATCGTCTACGATTAAAATCTGTTTGGAGGACTTGGCTTTGCGCAAGGCGGGATTGTCGTAGGGAAAAGTGTTGGGTGTCATGGCCAAGACCTCCAAACAGCAACATGAGGTGAAAGCTTGTCTCCTGCATAATCGCAGATAGTAACGGTCAATTGATGAAAATATTAATCGCTGCACATTATAATTTATTCCGCCGGTCCAAAATACCCGTCAGCAGCGCCCAAAAGCCGGGACCCAACAGGGGTGTCGGAGGAATCGGTACGCAAGCGGAGAAACGGGACCCGGCGCCCGCAACGGCTGCTGCAGAGACATAATGCATGCAAACATTCTGACGGCATCACTTCTTCAATTCCTCCGGGACCCGGTGGTGTTGGAGAAGTCGGCTCGTGTCGTAGGTGTTGGGTCCCGGAGCGTGCTATTACAGGACTCCGCGGCTGGCAGCGGAGGTTGTGTTTCGTCCGACCATTACTGCACTTCTGTTTGCACACTTGCTTCCCATGTATCTAGTATCTGCACATTGCTCATATCCGGCTCATCCAGCCGGGGATCAGTAGGAGACCAGTTGGAGGATCCGCATCCAGACATTGCCAGGGCCAAGATCGTCAGAAGGATTCCAGACCGCCAAAGAGAAGTATGCGTGGTTTTCATCTTGCTTCCTCCAGTTACTTTAGAGTGCGGGTTGCTTCCGGAGAGCTCCGGAAGAAGAGCCTCATGCCGGGGGGGTGGAGTGAGCTCCTTTTTCAACCCGCACGCTCAAGTTTGTCGTCAAATATGTATATTGCAGGATACGTACCAAGATTTTCCTTAATGCTGTTTTAATAAAATGATTTAAAAACAAGCAAATAATAAGATATAGAATATCTAACAATAACATTAACAATAATACTAAGAATATTTTTCCATAAAAGTACTCACGAAATATATAATTACTGCCCGTTTATACCACATGGAAATTTAACCATAGAATCTATGGGTTTTTATGGAAACATGTCCCTATTGAAAAATAAGCTTTATAATCAACCACATTCAATTTAGTCATTGCTGTCCCAATTGCGCGAATACTGCCGGAGGCGTCCCTGTCCTTCCAAAATCTATCCGGTCGGGGCTGCCGGGGATATCTTTTGCCAAGGTGGGGCGGGAACGCGTGCACGAACCGCAGGGATTGAGCACATCCGCTAAAAAGGTTGCAGACGTGGACTTTTCTTTTCCGCTGTCACCTTGGCAAAAAGATATCCCCGGCAGCGAAAAAGTAGCAATACCAGTCTTTTTCGCTGAACGCCGTCTTATCCCCATCCCAAACATCCATTCAGGCAGATGGCGATAAAACCTTTTTCAGAGGTTTCAGGTTTAAAGCTTATTTGTCTAACAGCCACCCCGGTTGAAAAACCCATAGAAATGACTTGTTCCAAACAGGGGAATTAGGCGGAAAAAAATGAAAAAGAGATCCATACTGTTGTAAAGCTCTCAAAAGTGCTGGCTAAGGATAAATTCCAATGGTGATTTTGGACTTGACAATCCTCTCATTTATAGGGAATATTATTTTTTCATTTTACGGCACCGCTTCATCCCCGCGCTTTTGCGCGGGGTAATTTAATTTTAATGAGTTTTTTCCTGGATTTTTCCCCGCAGAAAGGATACTGTATGAAAACACGCATTGCAGTAATGGTTTCTGGCGGGGGCACTAATTTACAGGCGCTTTTAGATGCCTGGAAAAGCGGTCAATTCAACCAGGCGGAGATCTCTTTGGTGGTAAGCAACCAAGAAAAAGCCAAGGCACTGGATCGGGCCCGGGCCGTGCACGTACCCGCCCTTTTTCTTAATCCTGCCCAATATAAGGATCGCCAGGCATATGATCAGCAATTGCTTAAATCCTTTCAGGAGAATAAAATTGATCTGATTTGTCTCGCCGGATATATGCGTATTTTAACAACCGTTATTGTGCGTCAATATGAACAGCGCATCATGAACATTCATCCCGCCCTCCTGCCTGCTTTTGGCGGAGAGGGCATGTACGGTTTGCATGTGCACGAGGCGGTCATGCAATCAGGCGCCAAATATTCAGGTTGTACAGTACATTTTGTGGATGAAGGCACAGATACCGGTCCAATCATCCTGCAGGCAGTGGTGCCGGTCCTGGACCACGATACACCGGACAAACTGGCCGAACGTGTATTGATTGAAGAACACCGTTTGTATCCCCGCGCGGTTTCATTGTTTTGCGAGGGACGCCTCCAAGTGGCCGGCAAACGTGTGCTCATCAAGGAAAAGGCATGATGGACAGGAGAGCCGGCCGGTCCTCACCGGGTGGCTAGCATGATGGCACAATCTGTTAAAGGCAGGACCACAGGGGGACACTTTGGCAGATCCATCGGGGAGGGAAGGAATGGTTAAAGTAAAACGTGCATTATTGAGTGTGTCGGATAAAACCCAAATTGTGGAACTGGGCCGGGGGCTGGCCAAGCACGGCGTGGAATTGCTTTCCACCGGGGGTACTGCCCGGGTTTTAAAAGAAGCCGGTTTGGCGGTGAAAGACGTTGCGGAAGTCACTGGTTTTCCGGAAATGATGGACGGTCGCGTCAAGACGTTGCATCCCAAGATTCACGGCGGATTGCTGGCCCTGCGTGGAAATCCGGAACATATGCGGCAATTGACCGAACAGGAGATAGCACCCATCGACATGGTTGTGGTCAATCTCTATCCATTCGCCAAAACCGTCGCCCGTCCGGACGTCTCCTTGGAGGAGGCGATTGAGAATATTGACATCGGCGGACCTTCCATGATCCGTTCGGCTTCCAAAAATTACCTCAGCGTGGCGGTGGTGGTCAAACCCGCACGATATGCAGCGCTGCTGGGGGAAATGGATGCCAGCGGCGGACAGATAGGCGATGACACGTTGAAGGCCCTGGCGGTGGAGGCATTTGACCACACGGCCGAGTATGACGCGGCCATTCATCGGTTTTTACAAAGCAGGCTCATTCCTCAGGATGCGGTTTTTCCGGATGTCATCCGCTTTACTTTCCACAAACAGCAGGCGCTGCGCTACGGGGAGAATCCCCACCAACAGGCCGCTTTCTACCGCCAGGTGCTGAACACAGCGGGTGCATCCGAGGCTTCGGTGTCTTCGGCCAAACAATTGCACGGCAAGGAACTGTCTTTCAACAATATCATTGACATCCAGGCGGCGTTGGAACCGGTAAAGGATTTTACGGAACCGGCGGCTTGCATCATCAAGCATACCAATCCGTGCGGTTTGGCAGTGGGCAAAGACATAACCGAGGCCTTCAATAAGGCTTTGGCAGCGGATGCGGTGTCGGCTTTTGGCGGCATTGTGGGATTGAACCGCCCCTGTACTGCCGGCATTGTCGATGCCATGAAGGATATTTTCATGGAGTGCATCATCGCGCCGGGTTTTGAGCCGGAAGCGCTGGAAAGCCTGCAAAACAGAAAAAACATCCGCTTGCTGGAAACAGGCCTGCCGGGCAAGAATGGCAAAGGTTTGCAGTCCTGGCAGGAAATGGATCTCAAGCGGGTAACCGGCGGATTGCTGCTGCAGGATTGGGATCGGGGAATGGCGGCGGAGGGGGACTTAAAAGTGGTCACCCGGCGGAAACCTACCGAGGCGGAAATGCTTGACCTGTTGTTTGCCTGGAAAGTGTGCAAACATGTAAAGTCCAACGCCATTCTTCTGGCCAAGGAAGGCGTGACCGTGGGAGTGGGTCCGGGCCAGACCAACCGTGTAGGTGCGGCGGAAATCGCAGTGCGCATGGCAGGCCCAAAGGCTAAAGGATCGGTATTGGCTTCAGACGCTTTTTTCCCATTCCGGGACGGTATTGACGCGGCTGCCAAAGCCGGAGTCACGGCGGTGATTCAACCCGGCGGGTCGGTGAAAGACGAAGAGGTCATTGCAGCGGCAAACGAACATCAGATAGCGATGGTATTTACCGGCATGCGTCATTTCAAGCATTAAGGGAGTGGTTCCCATGAACGAAAACCGCCGTTTTGAGTACAGGATCATGGCGGACTTGCTGGTGGATAATCTGGATCTGAAGGACGCGGAGGTACTTCGTTCCAAGGGGTCGATACGCGAGCTCTCGGCGTCGGGTTGCCGTTTGGAATCCGCGGTGGAATTGAAATTGGGGCAGGAGATCCTATTGAGCTTCCAGCTGGCCGGCATCCATCGTGTTGAGCAAGTCCGCGCGCGGGTGATTCGCCGCCTCTCGCCGCGTTCACACAAAGTTGTGGCCGTGGAATTTGTTGATTTGCCGGAGACTGAGCAGTATAAAATCAGGGAATTCGTGGTTTGGCGTGAGGCGCAGGAGGCTTCAAAATGAAGGTGTTGGTAATAGGTGGCGGTGGGCGGGAATATGGTTTGGTATGGGCTGCCAAACGGAGCATGGGCGTGGAAGAGGTGATCGCCGCTCCGGGCAATGCCGGCATTGCCCAGCAGGCGCGCTGTTTTCCTGTACCGGCTGAAGATGTCGAGGGCATTGTCAAGCTGGCGAAAAAAGAAAAACCCAAACTGGTGCTTATCGGACCGGAGGCGCCATTGACATTGGGATTGGCGGACAGACTGGCCGCGGAAGGTATCGCGGCTTTCGGCCCTTCAGCCGCCGCCGCCCGCCTGGAAGGCAGCAAGACTTTTGCCAAAGAATTCATGTCCAAATACAAGATACCCACAGCGCACTATGCGGTTTGCCGCCACTCCCAGGAGGCGCTTAAGGCTTTAGATGCCTTTACGCTGCCGGTGGTTGTCAAAGCCGACGGTTTGGCCGCCGGCAAGGGGGTCACTATTGCCGCCACGCGCGCGGAGGCGGAAACAGCCATCC
>JAFGIQ010000110.1 GCA_016929575.1 candidate division FCPU426 bacterium | reverse complement strand
GCAAAAAGATATCTCCGGCAGCCCTGAACGGATGGATTATTGGGAAGAAAAAGGACGCCTCCGGCAGTATTCGCATAATTTGGACAACAATGACTCTTACTAATAAGACAACGAAATAGACTTTTAGCATCAGCAGATATATTGAAATCATTTTTAGTATCTATTTTCTTATATACCATTGTTTTTTGGTGCCTGGCACCGTTGCTGGCACAGTCTACCTTTGATATGACAGATTTCCAATTGACATTGCACAGACAGGCGATATACTAAAAACCACTTCCAAGAAAGGGCACGCCATGTTTGCGGATACCTGTTTTGCCAATAGCACGTTGATAGAACTGCTGTTTTTACCTTTATTGATTTTTTTAGCACGAGTACTCGATGTAAGTATGGGAACATTGCGGATTATTTTTATTTCGCGCGGCTTCAAATACCTGGCGCCCTTTATCGCTTTTTTGGAAATACTGGTATGGCTTCTGGCAATTACCCAAATCATGCGCAATCTGAACAATCTTCTCTATTACATTGCCTTTGCCGCCGGATTTGCCACCGGCACTTATGTGGGCATCTGGTTTGAGAACAAATTGGCAATGGGGGCGGCTATTTTACGCCTCATTGTGACTGATTTGAGTCCGAAGCTGACCAAAGCCCTCAAAACCGCGGGCTATGGCTTCACCTGCCTCTCGGCCAAAGGCGCCTGCCAGCCGGTCAAAATTCTTTTCATGATCGCCAAACGCAAGGACATCAAGCCGATCCTGAACATCATTAAAAATTATAATCCCAATGCCGTCTATACCATCGAGGATGTGCGTTCGGTCAATGCCGCGACCTTTCCTCATCTGCAGCCGGTTCATAAGAAAATTGAGCGCAAATTCTTGAAATATACCCGTAAAGGGAAATAATCCTTATTTTCATCGATGCAACCGGACAAAGTAGTATATTATATATGGAACCATGGCGATGGCCGCAGTTCCCGGGAACATCCGTCATTTTTTTAAACGGATGCCTCCCCTGATCATACCAAATGAGACTATAAAACGAGGAAACGCTTTAATGCAGATATGGCTGTGGGCAAGGGAGATCGGCGTCGCGGGATTTTTTGATCTTACTTTCATGGCCATCCTGATTTATATTTTTCTCATCTGGTTTAAAAAAACCCCGGCCGCATCCGTGCTCATGGGCATCATTATCGTGGCCGGAATTTACCTTCTCACCCGGCAATTCAATCTCATCATGACCGCCACGGTCTTCGAGAAGTTCTTTGCCGTGATTCTCATCGCCCTCATCATCATTTTCCAGGAAGAACTGCGCCATGTCTTCGAGCGGATTGCGGTTTTTAGCCTCAGCCGCAGCCCGTTGTCCAAACCATTGGATTTTCGATCGTTTCAGCCTGAAATCCAAGCCATGGTCCGCTCACTTTCAGAGCTGGCCAGGGAAAAAATCGGGGCCCTGCTTGTTTTCCAGGGATGGGATCTGCTGGAGCGTCATCTGGAAGGTGGCATCGCCCTTGACGGCCAGGTCAGCGAACCGCTGATTTCAAGCATTTTCGACCCTCATTCCATCGGGCATGACGGCGCGGCGGTGATCAAGGACAACCGGATTAGGTCTTTTATGGCCCACCTTCCCTTGTCCAAGAATACATCCCAGCTCGGAAATAAAGGTACGCGGCATGCAGCCGCGCTCGGGCTGTCGGAATTAACTGACGCTTTATGCGTGGTGGTTTCCGAGGAACGCGGCACCATCTCTGTTGCCCGCCACGGATTATTGACCGAGATGAAGGAACTGCCCGCCCTGATAAATACGCTGGAGTCTTTTTTCCAGGAAATCCAGCCCAGGAAGCCCGGCCATTTTTGGCTGGAGATGCTGCGGAGCAATTACAGGGAAAAAGCCCTGGCGGTTGTGCTGGCGCTGGGCTTGTGGTTCGTGCTGGTCCAGGGGGCGCAAACACACAGCCAAACCTACCGCCTGCCTGTTCAGTTTTTATCACTCCCCCTGGCGTGGAATGTATCCGCCTGCAAGCCGGCCTATGTGCACCTGACCCTGAGAGGGCCAAGACGCGCCTTCTTTTTCCTAAGCACCGGCCAACTTCACCTCCAGCTCAAACCCAGATTGGTTGAAAAGCAACAACGCCTGCATATATCACTCTCCAACCTGCACTTTCCCAAGGAACTGGCTTTTGTCGATGTCAGCCCGGATGCTGTTTCCGTCACCCTGCAAAAGAAAAAAGAATCCCCTGCTACCAAACCCAGGGCCCCAACCCGGTGAGGATATGATTTTGGGGACACAATACTCAATTGAGCTTTTTTCACTGCTGTCCAAATTGCGCGAATACTGCTCAGGGCTGCCGGAGGCGTCCTTTTTCTTCCGAATAATCCATCCGGTCAGGAGTGCCGGAGATATCTTTTTGCCAAGGTGGCAGCGGAAAAGAAAAGTCCACGGCTGCAACCTTTTTGGCGGACGGGCTCAATCCCTGCGGTTCGTGCACGCGTTCCCGCCCCACCTTGGCAAAAAGATATCTACGGCAGTCTGGGTTGCCTACTCACGCCAATTTGTCAATAGTCATCGCGTCTTTTTCAATCCCCATTTGGACACTTGTGAGCTTTTTTTGTCAAATTAATTCAATCTTAACAAAATATTTCAATTAAAAATCCCCGCTCTTAAAGAGCGGGGATTTTTGATCTGCGTGGTAGAAAGGCATTATCTTATGCCGCATCTCCGCTTATGGCGGAGATGTCCCCGGCCTCAACAGG
>JAFGIQ010000109.1 GCA_016929575.1 candidate division FCPU426 bacterium | reverse complement strand
AGGTTTGCGCAATGCTCCAGGCCTCCAGGCGGTCGTGGGTGACATGGATGGTTGTGGTTTTCAACTCTGCGTGGATCATTTTAAGCGTATGGAGAATTTCCTGCCTGCCGTTGTGATCCAGCATGGACAGGGGTTCGTCCAGCAGCAGCAGTTGCGGATCAACCAGCAGGCAACGGGCCATGGCGGTTTTGCGTTTTTCCCCGCCTGAAAGCGTGTGCACGGGCTGCTGCTCCTGCGCCTGCAAACCAAACAATGCCAGCATCCGTTCCAAACGGCGCCTGGCTTCCCGCGGCGGAAGCTTCAAGTATTTCAAGCCGAAGGCAATGTTATCCCTGACCGTGAGGTGGGGAAACAAGTTGTCGCCCTGGATTACATACCCCACGCGGCGCTGCTGCGGCGGAAGACCGCCAATATCCCGGCCGCCCAGCAATACGGTATTGGGTTGAAACGGGCCCTGGATACCCGCCAGCATATTCAGCAGGGAAGACTTGCCGCAACCCGTGGGCCCTAACAAAACCATGTAGTCGCGGGCCGCCAGGTCAAAGGAGAGAGGCCCTAAATAAAAGTTGCCAAAATATCTTGCCAACCCGCGCACCGTAAGAAATGCCTTCATCTTTTGCCCTCCTCAGGATGCCATGAGGGCAGCAATCGCACGGAAAGCTGCAGCAGGAAAAACATGAATAAGGAAAAAAGGAGCAGGGCGGAAACAATGGGAGCGGTTTCCGCCAAGCCCAGGCTCATGAAACGGGTGTACACCGCAATGGGAGCGGTTTCCGGGAAGGCGGCGATAAAAAAAACCGCGCCAAATTCACCGGCTGCCCGCGCCCAGGCGATTACCGCACCCAGAAAAACACCGCGTGCGGCCAAAGGCAGGGCAATACGCCAAAAGGCGCTGAAAGATCCCGCGCCCAGCGTGCGGGCGGCAAGTTCATAGTGGAGGGGCACGTTTTCAAAGGCAGCCATTGCGCTTTTGACGAAAAAGGGCAGGGCCACGAAAATCTGTGCTGCCACAATACCCAGCAGCGTGCCGTCAAAACGGATGCCGAAAGCATCAAAAAGCATTCCACCCACAATTTGCTGTTTGCCCAATACTTTTAAAAGGGCAATACCGGCCACGGACTGGGGTATGATTATGGGAATGTCAATGACTGACAAGAGCAGGGATTTTCCCCAAAAGTGCAGGCGTGCCAGAGCATAGGCAAGGGGGATGGAGAGCAGGGCCAGAAACAGGGTGGCAATAGTGGCTGTCAGCAGCGTAATGCCAACAGCTGCCAGGATGTCTTTATCCTTAAAAACATTGATAAGATTATAGGCGCTTTCACCCATCACCATAACTGCAACCGGGAAAAGCACGAGGAACAACAATACCAAACCGAGTGCTAAGAAAACCATGGTAATCCTGGCAGACACTTCCGCCTTGGCGGTAAAGAGCATTTTCAGGATGAAAAAGGACAGGAGGGCGGTTTGCCAGGCAAAGGGCTGGGCCAGGGTAAAAGAGAGCACTAAAACCCAGAAATAACTCAATAATTTAAAATCTTTGGCCGTGGCCGCCAATCCAAGCAGTGCCAACAAAAAAAGAGGTTCTGCATGATCAAGGGCTTTTACAAAAATGAAAAACAGCGCCAAATAACTGAGCGTAAATAGCACCAGGTGCAGGCGCGAGCAGTGCTGAAAAAGTTTGATGCCCACATACATGGTTAACAGGTTTCCCAAAAGCATGGCCGCGCTGGCAACAGCGGTTGGGGCCAGATGATGCCCGATCAGGCCGTGGGCGGCGACCAGTAATACCACTCCGGTGCCTGTAAGCGCATCCCCACTGCCGGTGTAAAGCCACCATCCTATGGCGAGATTGGCAGCCAGCAGAATGATGAGAAAAGGCTGCCAGAGCTCATAGCGTCCTGCCGCCGCACCCGCAAGATGAAAAAGCACGTGCAGCAAACACAGAACCGGAACCAGCCGGCGCCTGAGGATGTCAGCAGGATGTGGTTGGGCCGGCATTTTCAAAACTCCCCTGCATAGTCCGCTATGGCGGAAAAGTATCCATATTCAGCCCTGGGGCCGTAAAATTTCGGCTTGTAATACACATACCCCTTATCCCGGAAGAGTTGCCCATGCCCGCTTAATAGCCAGAGTGCGGCAGCTTTTGCCTTTTCCGGTTGTGGTGCGTTGGTGGGCACGCTTAAACCATAGGTGATCCGGCTGCCGGCAACTGCAACCGTTTTACCGTTTTTTTGCTGATACTTCACTTCGGCCCGGGAATAGTCCTGGCCTTCGGCTCCCATATTTATTTCCGGAGACAGGGGGATGAAGCGGATGTCATACTGCATACAGGTGGTGCGGTAAAGAAAACCGTACTCCACATCCCCGTTTTTTAAAAACGCGGCCAGATGATCCGCATGATCCAGTATTTTATCCGTGTTGTCCAGAAGCATCTGACTGACACTGGCATGTCCGGCAAGTTCTAAAAACCGCCATACCAGCAAGGTGCGGTATCCAATCGGCCCCAAACATTCATCCACCCGTCCCAGGACAATATCCGGATCCTGCAAGACTGCAAGCCAGTCGCGCTCAGCTTCATCCACGCGCCGGGCGCGCACGCCGACTCCCAGCACCACTTCATCGTGGACAAATTCAAGGCGCCAGGATATATAGGGTGCCAGCATTTCCTTGAACAGCCGCGCGTCCGACAGCAGCAGGAGATCGCATTCGCGCCCCAAATCAGCCACTTTGCGGCAGAGTGCCTGGCTGCCTCCGACTTCACCGGCCAAACGCACGCCCTGGGCTTGGTTGAGTTCCGCTTTCAGAGCCTCAAGTACGGGAGAAAAACACGGTGCATAAAAGACAGTCAGACGGGGTTTGGGCTGTCCGCACCCCCACGCCAGCATGGCCCCCAACAGCAGTAACAACCAGCAGCTTTTTCTCATGGAGCCCCCCGGGCATGCCCTGGGGACCTCTTTTGCCCCCGGCACATCCTGTCGTGGCCGGGCGACATTCCCGATGCAGGAAGATCACATTCCTCCCCGCGCAGGCGCGTGGTTCCCTGCGGAGGGGATGGATGAAAACCCACCTTGTAGATGCGATTTGCTAAAACAACCAGCAACAATATTACCAGCAGCGGCATCAGATACCACAATTGATAGATTCCGCCTTTGGGGTCCACTTCCACAATAACCGTGGCAACCGTATTGTCATCCGCAAATACCGGAGTCACCTGAAAAGTGCACAGCCGTGTAAGTGTCTGGGCCGTGATCAGCAATTCCGGCAGCTCGCGGTTTTTTGGCGTCAAGGCCTGCTCGCGGCTCCACACCAAACGCAAAGTGGCATCCGCCGGCAAAAAGGCAGGAACAATAAAAGCCAGACGCATGCGGGTAATGGTATCAGCCGCCAAACCCAGGGAAGCGCGCTCGATGACCAGGGGAATATTATTTCCCTCCGAATCGTACAGCGCAATGTGCTGGGTGGAGGGAATACGGAAGCCGGCAATATCAATTTCGCCTGCCGCCAGTCTGTTGGCAGGCGAGGCGGACAAGGCGTTTTCCGTATTGCCGGTTACCGGAAGAGAAAAAGCCGGGGGAATGGACACAATAGTCAAACCGGCGCTTTCCAAAGCCAGCGCAGATTTGCAAAAGGCAAAACTGATAAAAAATAAAATGCACAAACGACGCATTTGACCATTCCCCGTCAAGGAATAAAACTGTGTTGGCAAACGCCATCCATGATCCCCGGCCGGGGGTAGATGTATGGGCAGGAGCTATTCAAGCGCCCGGCAGGAAATACGGGATTCAGAACACAATAAATATCAATCTAGCATATTTGGCCTAAAACATCACCATAATTGAGATTGGTTGTTAGATCACAAGAGTTCAAATTGGTATTGAGAAAGACACGATAACTATAAATAAATTGGCGCAAGTAGGCAACCAGGCTGCCTGCGGTGTTGTTAGATATGATCACGCCGCCGGCATGTTATGCCTGGCGCAACCGGAAAATACCAAACAAATACCATGTTGGGAAATATTTCCAGGGGATAGATACAGTTTAACCCGCCATAGGAAATTCGCCGCGCAGAAACAAAAACATTGCGTCCGACTCCTAAAATGTGATATAAGGCAATAATTTTTGTTGTACCTGGGCCCCCGGGATGCCCGAGACAGTGGTTCTCCGGCCATCCGGGCAGAATGTGAAAACCAGCAAGAGGAGTAGACATGAAACAAATAAAAAATGTTAAGCTTTCACAGTGGGTGGCTGAAATTGAAAAACTTTGTAAGCCGGAGTCAGTATATTGGTGCAATGGTTCGGACCAGGAGTATCAACAATTGATGGATAGCATGCTGGCATCCGGGGCGACCGTGTTGCTCAATGAAAAAAAACACCCCAACAGTTATCTTTTCCGTTCCGACCCTTCGGATGTGGCCCGGGTTGAGGACCGCACGTATATTGCCTCTGTCAACCAGGATGACGCAGGCCCTAACAACAATTGGATTGATCCGCGTGAACTGAAAACCGTCATGACCAAACTCTATGAGGGGTGCATGCGCGGCCGGACTATGTATGTCATTCCTTTTTCCATGGGACCTATCGGATCACCCATTTCCAAGATCGGCATTGAAATCACGGACAGCCCCTATGTGGTGGTAAACATGCATATCATGACCAGGGTGGGGCAGGCGGTTCTGGAAACGCTTGGAGAAAAAGGGGAATTCATCCCCTGCCTGCACTCGGTGGGCGCCCCCCTGCAAAAGGGGGAGCAGGACAGCAGCTGGCCCTGCGCACCGATTGAACAAAAATACATCTCTCACTTCCCGGAAGAAAACCTGATCTGGTCCTATGGGTCAGGATATGGCGGCAATGCGCTTTTGGGGAAAAAATGCCTGGCCTTGCGCATTGCTTCCGTCATGGCCAAGCGCGAGGGCTGGATGGCGGAGCACATGCTCATCCTGCGGCTAACCAACCCCCAGGGACGGCGCTTCCATATTGCCGCCGCTTTTCCTTCGGCCTGCGGCAAGACCAATCTGGCCATGATGAAGCCCACCATTGCCGGTTGGAAGTGCGAGACCATCGGCGATGACATCGCCTGGATGAAAATAGGGCAGGATGGCAGGCTGTACGCCATCAATCCCGAAGCCGGATTCTTCGGCGTGGCGCCGGGCACCAGCTATGCGTCCAATCCGCAAGCCATGGAAACCTTGAAAACCAACAGCATCTTCACCAATTGCGTACTCTGCGATGACCGCGACGTATGGTGGGAAGACATGGGTGTGGAGTGCCGGCACGGCATTGACTGGAAGGGAAGGGAATGGACGCCGGCATCCGGAGAAAAGGGGGCGCATCCCAATGCCCGTTTTACATCACCGGCGCGCCAATGCCCGGTTATTTGCCCTGACTGGGACAATCCCGCCGGTGTGCCCATCGACATTTTCATATTTGGCGGCCGCAGGACCTCGGTCGTGCCTCTGGTAACCGAATCGTATGATTGGGATCACGGCGTGTATATGGGTGCCACCGCGGCTTCTGAACCCACTGCCGCGGCCCTGGATGTCAAATCAAGGCTCCGCTATGATCCTTTTGCCATGCTGCCGTTTTGCGGATACCATATGGGGGACTACTGGCAGCATTGGCTGGACATGGGCGATAAACTCGGGAAAAAAGCACCCCGCATTTTTTATGTGAACTGGTTTCGAAAATCTCCTGAAGGAAAATGGTTATGGCCCGGATTTGGGGAAAACAGCAGGGTGCTAAAATGGATGTGTGAACGCCTGGAGGGCAGGGCCAATGGCGCTGAGACTCCCATCGGCCTTGTACCCAAACCGGAAAACCTGGATCTGGATGGAATGTCACTTAACGACGAAGATGTGAAAATGTTGCTGGAAGTTGACAGGAAGGCCTGGGCGCAGGAATTGCCTGATATAGAAGCATTCATGAAGAAACTGGGATCCAAAGTTCCCAAGCGCATTCACCTACAATTTGAAAAGCAGCAAAAACGTTTAACAGCATGAAGCCTGTATATCCGCAGATTACACAGAAAAACAGTTCAGAATAATCTGCTGATTTTTTTAACCAATCCAGACAAAAGCCGTTTTCGAGAAAATTTGCTTTTCCAAAATATTTTCCCAAAAAAATAATAATAAAATTACATTTATCTCAAAAAGTTGTATTTTTTTGATAATATATTGTTTCGATATGAGACATACCAGTTATTATTATTTTATATCAAGTTAATTATTGCAATTTCATTTGCCATGTTCTTTTTTCAATGCTATAATAATTTTAAATAAGAGTTTTTGTTCATTTTCCATTCTCACCATATTAAAAGGAGATATACTAGGAGAGTGCTTTGATATGGAAAGTGAATCCAGCCGTATTATCAGCCTGATAAAACCACGCCAAACCTTTGCTCAAAACTTTACCCGTATCATTGCCAGTCTTATCAGTCTGACTTTTCTTTTCCCATATTTAACCTGGGCTTTTGATGCGTCCACGTTTGTGGACCAACCAATGAATGTTTTATCAGCGCAATCCCCCCTGCACCTTCCCGCTTCCCTAGGCACAGTGGTGCATGCCTTTCAGGGAAATACTGATAAATTGGTCGTTCACATCCAGGATCTGCACTGCAATTATGAAGTGCAGGCGAACATATCCCGCATCCTTCATGCGCTGGCAGGGAAATACCAATTGAAGCTGGTCGGCATTGAAGGCGCCAGTCTGCCGATAAATGTCACCAAGCTTTCCACTTTTCCGGATGAATACGTCAAGCGGCGCGCCGGAGACCTTTTCATGCGGCAGGGGAGAATGTCAGGCGCGGAGTTTTATGCTGCTGCCGGCAAGCACCCCATTATATTGGAAGGCGTGGAAGATCTGCGGCATTATGCCGACAACCGCGTCTGTGTGCGCAGTTTTTTAACGGACGAAAGCAGCGGATATCTTTTTGACCTGCAGGAAGCCTTCGTCCTTGTCAAACCCAAAGTGTATAATTCCGTCCTGCTTGCTTTTGACCGGCAAAAAACAGCCTATGCGCAAGGCAAACTTTCGCTTTTGCAATTTTCCGCTTTTCTGCTTAAAAAATGCCGTCAGTACCACATCCCGCCTGATTCCTATCCGCAAATGCAATTGTATGCCGCGAGCCGCAAAAATGACTTTCCGCTGGAAGTGGATTCAGACCAGCTTTTTCATGACCTGGAACAAGCGGAAAACGCCGTCCGGCAATGCCTTTATGCATCACCGCTGGAACGCGAGTTTGACCAGTTGCAGCAGCGCCTCGAGATTATCGCCAAACTGATTAATGCTTCAGCCAGTCCGGAGGAGCTCGCGGCTTTCCGGAGCAACCCGGGATATTTTCAGACCGAGGTTTTTGTCCGCTTTCTTTCCCCCTACGTGGCGCCGGAGACCATTGATCCGGGGATGTACCGTCTGAACACCTATTTGCGCAAGGTGAATGAATTTTATTACGGCGCCGATCTGCGCAGCTATGATTTTGTTTTAAACCTGCTGGAGGCCATGAACAAACACCAGATCCGCATCGCGGCACTGGCCACCGGGGGTTATCATACAGAGATGGTTTTACAGGAGCTGCAAAAGCAGGGCATCAGCTATTTTTCCATCAAACCTCGCATCACCCGCCTGGATCAGGTGAATCCGTATTTCTCCCTGCTGCGCCAGCAGCATACGCCCCTGGAAAAGCTGCTTGCAAAAAACCAGGAACAAATCGCCCTTGAACCTTTGTTCATGCAATGGCGCGACCGTTATGCGGTTTTGGATGAAAGCCAACTGCCGGCCGATGTGCGCGTGGCCTACCGGATCGTGGACCTCACGCTTAAAATTCTTTGGGCTGAAGAAATGGTCGCCCGCGGCGTCCGCGGCGCAGAGGCGCTTAAAGCAGAATTTGAACAGGCAATGGCCCGGTATCGGGCCGATAATCCGGAGGTCAGGCTGGATCTTGCCAACCTGCGGGCCAATGGAGGTTTTATACTTATTCCCATTCAAGGAGAACAGTTTTTTGCGGCCGTATATCCTTTTGGCCGCAAGGCCGCCATGCCGCAGACATCCATTTATCAGCTCCCCTTGGCGCAACAGGAAGTCGCCTTTTATCACAATGATGATTTTGCCAAGGTTGAACACGCCATGGAAAAACGCGGGCCCCGGTTCCTGGCTGCTACGGGAGAGTTTTTGCAAAGCGCCTCGGTCCAAATCGGCAACAGGCTGGCCGGCGGCCGGGAAACCCTCCGCGCGATTTGGCAGGGCGGGGTCACAATACGCCAACAAGCCCTGACCGCGCTGCGAGGATATGCCCGGGCCGGAATGACCTGGTTGCGGGGCAGGGGACGCAACCTCCTTTTACTGGCAAACCGAATCCAGCAGCAGGCGCGGAGTTTTGTCCGCGACCGGCTTTTTTCCGCCAACAATTATTTGTATTTTTCAGCGGTAAAATATTTTCTGCGTTCTTTGGCGGCGGGCATGGTCTCCGGCGTAGCTTATGCCATGCTTAACAAACCTTTATTGAGTTTGGAACCGGGATGGATAGGCTTTATTTTCGGACTGCTGGTTTTATTGCTGGCCTTTCCCAGAATGTATTATTTTTACCGGCTCGTCATTAATCCCCATGCGGATCCCCTGTTTGAAAAGGACGAAAACGGCAATCCCTTGACAGTGGAAGAGCAGATCGGCAACCTTTTAGAGTCTTTTAAATTGGAGGGGTTTTTGCCCAAGCAGTTCGCCATGCCAAAATTCAAGCTGCTTACGCCCTCCCTCAAGCCGGCCTGGCTGCAATTTTTAACTGGGGTGAAAATGGCGGAAGGCGCCCGCGGGACTGTGTTTTTGCATCGGAATTTTCCCTCCCTGGGGCGTTCCATGCAAAAAGCGTACCTGCTTCATGAGATTCACCACGCTTTCGGCCGCGGCCATCGGGTCTCCAGTTTTTACGAATACCGTTATTTCCTGATTCTGATCTTCCGCGACGTTCTGTTCCGCCTGGGTTGGATGAGGCCGTGGAAACCCTCCACCCTGTTTTTTTATCAGGGCGTCAAGGAGTCGCCGCAAACCCTGCTGACCCAGTTGGGAGGCAAAGGCCGGAACCTGTTCATTATGGCCCGCATGGGCATACCCGTGCCTCCGGGTTTTACCATTGCCGCTTTTGAATCCCTGAACAAAAAGAATTTGCGGCGCTTGAGCCGCAAATTGTGGCGTGAAATCAAGTTGAATGTCCGCCAATTGGAAAAAACCAGCGGCCAAAGGTTTGGCGGTGTGGCCCAACCCCTGTTGGTCTCGGTCCGCTCCGGGGCAGACACCTCCTTGCCGGGCATCATGACCACCGTCTTAAATGTGGGTCTCAATGATACTACGGTCAGGGCGTTGGCGGACAATTTACAGGACGAACTTTTCGCCTGGGAAACATATGCCAAATTCATCGAGGATTTTGCCGTACACGTGCTGGGAATGCCGAAGGAACCTTTTTTTGCCATCCGCCAGGCGCAAACAGCTGTTGCCGGGGAATCCGGGCTGCGTGCCAAGGACTACAAGGCATTGGTGGCAAGCTACAAACAATATTTAAAGAAAGAAGGCAAGGAACTGCCGCAGAACGTATACGCGCAATTGTCTCTTGCCATTCAGGCGGTCATGCACTCCTGGTACTCCCCCCTGACGCGGTATGAAAGAATCACCCGCGGCATTCCGAATACCGGCACCGGCGTGACCGTACAGCAGATGGTTTTCGGCAATCTGAATGAGAACTCAGGCACTGGGGTGTTTTTCTCCAGGGATCTGCGCACCGGCCAAAAGGGGATCAACGGGGATTTCAGCTGGCGCCAGATCGGCGAAGCGCTGGTATCCGGCAGCGTGACACCCGACACGCAGGAGGCCCTTCAACAACAGGCCCCGGAGCTTTACCAGCAGGCGCAGGAATACGTTGACATGCTGGAGCGGCACAACCAATCCATCCAGGACGTGGAAATCACCATTGAAAATGGCAAATTGTACTTCCTGCAGACCCGCAATGCCTCGGAATTTGTATTTCCTTTGGCGCATTTACGCAGCACCATGGATATGATTGCAGAAGGGATTATTAGCAAAAAAGAAGCCCTGCAAATCATCCCGCTGGCAAAACTTAAATGGTGGAAAAAATATTTGCTTGCTCCCAGAATGAAAAAAGACGTGCCCAACCGCCTGACTTCCGGGAATCCGGCTGCGCCAGGCATTGGCAGCGGGCAGGCGGTGTTCAACAATATCACGGCCAAAGAGTTTATCCGGGCCAAAAAACCTTTTATTCTGGTCAAGGAACGTTCAGACGTCACGGATGAACCCATCATAGAAAACCAGTATTGCCTGGGCGTCCTGGACAAAGAGGGCGGCCTCATGTCGCATGCGGCCAGCCTGATGCGTTCTGACCGGCGGCGCGATTTCCGGCCCTGCATTGTCAACATTGACGACATGGATCTTCATTCCGGGGAAAACGAGGAATATCCCCACATGTTTTTAGGGAAAGAACGGCATTTGGTCAGGCCCGGAGATTATCTGATCCTTGACGGCAATACCGGAAACATTTTTGCAGGCAGGGAGGCTGAAACCGAGGATTCCCCGGCCCAGCGCGGGGCCAATGAAGAGGAGGGATATGGTTCGGCGCCGGAGTGGAAGTATCTCCAGGAAGTGGACAAATGGATTGCAGAAAAGGAGAGTTCACACCGTTCCCAGCGGTATGAGGCGATTTTGGACAACATCAACACCTATATTGCCAATCCCAACACCACGGCGGCGCTGGCCCCGGATGTATACGATATTTTATCGCAGATCCAGGCCTTGCGTCCGGAATTGCTGACGCCTGCCCATGCCATTGAAATATTTGATGTGGTCAAACTTATTCTTTTCAAGGAACTTTTCCCGCCCTACTCGCGGGATTTCAGCAAAGCCATTGTCAACGAGGAAGCGCAGAGATTTGTCGAGGAGATTTTTAACGCCCGCGCACTGGCCGCAGGGAAAACGTCCGATGCCGAGATTCTCAGCCACTACCATATAGTGAGCCTGCTCCTGGATATTGACAATGACGCCTTCAAGCGTTTGATTGCATATCCGCTCGGCGGACATGGCAAGATTGTCCAAGCCCTGGCCTTGATGGCCGAAGATAATCCGGAAAAATATGTGCATGTACTAAACATGTGGATGGCGTATACGCCCGGAATGAAGGAGAATGAATATAACAATTATATCAAAACCCAGTTTTGCCTTCTGACCCGCAGCTTAAGCATGCTAAAGCCTGAAACACTCACGGCCGTGCTGATGAAGACCCAGCCGCAGGTGTTCGCCACCTTTGTCTTTGAATGGCTGGCCAGGCCGGTGATGCCGCTGATGGAATTCATTTTTTATCCGGTGCAAAAGGGCATTTTTCCAGACCATCTGCGCACACTTTTACGCGATCTTTTGAAAGTGCATCCGCGGGCTGATGAGATTATGGAATTGCTAAAAAGAGATGCCGGCTCGCCGCGCCACGATCACACTTGGAATCGCAAAAACGAGACCCGCCAGTCAAGGGTGGGAAATCCTGACTGGGTACGGCAAACACTGGAAAAAGAGCATATCCTGCCCACGGCTGCCACGGATAAGGCCATCAGCGTCTCCGTGCCGCGTATAGTATTGCTTACTTTGGGGGCGGTATTGATAGGCGCAGTGCTCTACTTTGCCGT
>JAFGIQ010000108.1 GCA_016929575.1 candidate division FCPU426 bacterium | reverse complement strand
CGGAGAACCAAGCCGAATGGGGGTGGATCGGCGCGCTTCATCCCGAAGTGCTGGAGAATTACAAGCTCAAGGACGGGGTGGTGGCGGCAGAATTGCAGCTCGATCAATTATTCCCCTTCTGGGTGCAAAAACCGTCATTGAAAAAACACTCCCGCTACCCCTCCGTGATCCGCGACCTGGCCCTGGCCGTGCCTGAACAGACGCAGGCCGGCGACATCATGCGGGCTATTTATGCTGCCGGGAGTGAACTCGTAACCCAAGTGACGCCGTTTGACCTTTATCAGGGCGAGCATCTGCCGCCGGGCACAAAAAGTCTGGCCTTTTCCCTGACTCTGCAGGCCCTTGACCGCACCTTGCACGACGAGGAAGTAAACCGCTTGCAAACAAAGATTGTCGCGCATTTGGAAAAAACCTTCCATGCACTCCAACGCTGAAGCGGAGGCTTTTACACCCATGTCCGCAGACGGATGGACACAACTGGTCACACGCGTGGACGCCCTGATCCGGGAACTGCGCAACGCGCGCGCGGAAGCCAAAAAATGGAAAGCGCGCGCCGTTGAACTGGAACGCTTAAAAAGCAGCGACGAACGTCCGGCCCGCCTGGACCTCCAAGCCAAGGAGCGGGAGCTGGAGCGCTACCGCAAAGAGCGGAAAAAAATGCTCGCCACCATTACCAGGCTGGTCGATGATTTGGAGCAGGCCCAAAAACGGATTCTGGAGAACCTCCATGCATGAAGAACGGCATATCATCAAGGTGAATATCTTCGGCAGTGAATATGCCATCCGCGGAGAAGCGGATGAAACCTATATTCAGTCGCTGGCGCATTATGTGGATGAAAAAATGAAGGAAATTTCACAGAGTACGCATTTGACCAGCCCTTTGAAGATCAGCATTCTCGCGGCCATCAACATGGCCGATGAGATCTTCCGGCTGCGCGGGCAGGCGCAGCATCACCCCGCCGCCCTGCCGCTGCCAAGCCAGCCAGCCGGCGAAGACAACATCCCCGCTGTGCCCGCCGAGGCCATTGCCGCCTTGTCCCGCCACATCCAGACCGCCTTAAACGAGGAATAATAGCGGTCCATACCCGCGGCAGCCGCCTGACGCGCTTCAGAGTGAAAAATATTTTTTTACGAGGGGCTAAATATTCCTGCTTTTGCTGCGGTTGGTTTTGTGAAAAGCCTTTTTCCACAGGTTGCGGATGCCTGATTTTTTTCTGGCTGGGGGCTGTTCCGGAGAGAGGCGCCCTTTTCCCGGGCTTGTTTGCATGGCGGACATAGCCTGCTTTCCATGAACGCCCTCGCTTTTTGCCATGCTGGACGCTTGCGCCGGTTTCATCAATGCAGCTGCATGCTGATGGAAGGAGGTAAACGCTTTTTTTTCAATCCCGGATGCAAATCCCCGAAAAATAAAATGCGTTGCGCCAGTCACCAGCATCAGGGGTATCATGAAGCTTCCCGGCGTGAGAAGAAGAATAAGCATCGTTACGCTAAGTATTTTTTTCATGCACAGACCTCTTGCTGCTTTGCACTTTCCTGGATGGATACCCGTCTTGCCGGCTCATTCCGTCAATCAAGATGTGATACCCGTTGGCGTATAGTATCATTTTTTTTGATAAAGCGCAATCTCCAAGAAAAAATCATGTTTGTATTTACGGCCATTTCCTTTGTTACTTGACAAGGTGCTACCCATGGTTTTTCTTCTCTTGCTGCACTGGCACGGCAGTTTTTTCCGCAAGCACCGGCGGCACTGCCCCCGTAAAACGCACTGCCGCATCACCTCCCCTGGGCGCGTATTTTCTCTTCCATCCCGGCCCTGATTTCCGCCACTGACAGGGATGGATTCACCCAGGTGATTCTCTGCTCAGCCCGAAACCAGGTGATCTGCCTTTTAATATAGCGGCGCGTGTCGCGCTTTAATAAATCAACCGCGCGTTCCAGGGAGTATTCCCCTTGTAAATGCCTGGCCAGATGGGAATACCCGATGGCTTGCATGGCCGGCGCATCAACCTGCACCCCGGTTTGGAGCACCTGCGACACTTTTTCCAACCAGCCTTCTTTGAGCCAGTGTGCAATGCGTTCTTCCGCCCGCTGGTATAGTTCTGTCCGCGGCCGTGTTATTCCAAACCAGACAGCCGGCAAGGGCGCACGCAGGGGTCTTTGCCTGCGCCGGGCCGAGGGCTTTTCCCCTGTCAGCATCAGGATTTCCAGCGCCCGAATAATGCGCAAGCGGTCCGAGACATGCAGTTTTTTGGCAGTTTCCGGATCAGCTTCGGCCAATTGCCTGTGCAGGCTTTCATTTCCCTCTTTTTGGGCGCGTTGCTGCAATTGTTTCCGCAAAACAGGATCCGCTGCCGGCAGCGGCGCCAAACCGTCAACAAAGGCCCGCATCCACAAGCCGGTGCCGCCAACAAGCCAGGCATTTTTACCGGCAGCAGTAATGTCCGCAAGGGCCTGGTCCGCCAGCAGGGCAAAATCTTCGGCAGTCACAACCTGCGCCGGCTCGGCAACAGAGAGCAAATGGTGTTTGACCTTTTGGCATTCCGCCAAAGACGGTTTGCCGGTACCGATGTCCAAACCCCGGTAAATTTGGCGGGAGTCGGCGGATATTATTTCCCCGCGCATGCGGCTGGCCAACGCGACGGCCAGTGCGGTTTTCCCTGCAGCCGTGGGACCGGCCAATACGATTAACGTGGTTTGCGGCACTGAAATGTTCCCCCCCGCCTTATAGGCCTCCAAGGATGTAGGCCGGGATTTTCCGGGTTTCCCCTTCCCGGGGACATGACAGTGACACGCCTTGGTCCTGGCGATGGGTCATGCCGAATCTTTGGCCAATCCCGCAAACTATCGGGATGCAGTTTTTTTACCCGGCATAATCTCTTTTAAAAATTTTGTCCAATTCTTTCCAAGAAAGGCGGAAGAGGAAAGGACGGCCGTGGGGACAGGTCGGCAATCCCGCCAAGGCGCCAATCTGGTTGACAAGGGCCAGCATGGTTTCGGGTTGCAGCCGTTCCCCGGCTTTGACCGCCGCCCGGCAGGCCATGCTTTTCACGGTTCTCTCCCGCAGGATTTTTTGATCCATGCGGGCTCCCTGTTCAATGCCCCACTCAATGATTTCAAGGATCAGGGCGGCAAAATCAACCCGGGCAACGGACTCCGGTTGCGTCTGCAAAGCAAAGGTATTCCCGCCCAGGGAAGAGATTTCCAAACCCAGGTCGCCAAAACAGCCGAGATTGCTTTTCAACCAAGTGCTTTGCGCCGGCGTTAATTCAAAGGTGATGGGCAGCAGCAACTGCTGGCGCGGAATAGGTGAAGGCCGGTTTAGAAAAGACTCATATAAAATCCTTTCATGGGCCGCATGTTGATCCACCAAAAAAAAGCCCTCTTCATCCTGGGCGGCGATATAGGCTCTGCCCACCTGGCCGATAATGCGTTCCGGTGCGGGTGAAATAAATTCATCGCCGGCTTGTGTGTTGACATCCGGGATGCGCGGTTCAACGCGTTTTTCCTGGCGAGTCAAATATTGGGCCATGGATTCCTGCACCCGGTTGGCGGACCAGGCTGCGGACGGGTGCAGGCGGAAGGATGGCAGCGCGGCATCATTTCCCGCCAGCTGCCGAAACAGGCGCTCTTTGCCTCCCGCCAAATCGCTTCCCTGCAAAGCGGCTGTGACCGCTGTCTGGACCAGATGGTGGATGCCGTGTTCGTCGCGGAGACGCACTTCTTTCTTGGCCGGATGCACATTGACATCCACCAAATGCAGGGGCATTTCCAGGAAAAGATAACAAACCGGAAAGCGGCCGGCAGGAATCAGGTGTCGATATGCCTGCAAAACGGCATGGATCAAGCCGCGATGCTCCACGGGCCTGCGGTTGATGAAAAACCGCGTATGCTGGCGGGAATGGCGGTTTTCTCCCGGGCCTGCAATCAAACCGTACAGGCGCACACCGCCTGCTTCCTGTTCAAGCGGCATCAGGTCTTTTGGCAGCGAGCGGCCGTACAGGGCGGCCAGACGGTCGGGCAAAGCAGCAGCCGGCGGGCAATTGAATAATTCCCGTTTGTCTGCCAGCAGCCGGAAACGCACACCAGGATGCGCCAGCGCCGCCCATTCCACCTCCTGGACAGCCCGCATTTGTTCGGTGGCAGGGGTTTTCATGAATTTGCGCCTGGCCGGCGTGTTGAAAAAAAGATCCTCAACGATAATGGTTGTCCCTGCCGCACAGCCGGTTGCCCGTGCGAGTTTAACCTTGCCGGCTTCCAGCAGCAGGCGAAATCCCGCAGTTGCCTCCATGGTCTTGGTGGTTAATTCCAGGCGCGACACCGCTGCCAGGGAAGGCAAGGCTTCCCCCCGAAAACCCAGTGTGGCAATGGATTCCAAATCCTCGGCCTCCAAAACCTTGCTGGTGGCATGCCGGGCAAAAGCCAGTTGCGCATCCTCCGGTATCATGCCCATGCCGTCGTCCGTGACCCGGATATATTTCAAACCAGCAGCGCGTATTTCCACTTCAATGGCTTTGGCGCCGGCGTCCAAGGAGTTTTCCACCAGTTCTTTCACCACGGCTGCCGGCCGTTCCACCACTTCACCTGCTGCGATGAGGTTTGCCACTTGTTCCGGCAATATTTTGATCTTCCCTGGGGCCATTTTCCCTCTCCTGTAAAATCCTCGTGCATAGCGAAAACTGTTTTTTTCGTTTCACCATACGCGCTTTGGCACAATAGTGCCGGGAATTCCCCCGCACCCCTGCCACTGCCTGAAGTGGTTATACCGTTTTTCCGGTCATAAGTCAATTTTCGGAAGGGTTGAGGGTTCTTCTGACGGCAATCTCCCTGCGCACCCGGTCGATGCGCGCTTCCCAGTCAGGGTTGATTTCCAGGGTTTTGGCAAAAGCACGATTTGCCTCCTGCTCTTGTCCGGCCCATAAAAGGGTCACTCCCAGTTCGTAATGCTCCTGCGCCTGCTGCGGCATCATCTCCACCAGCGTTTTCCGCAAGGCCACGGCTTTTTCATGTTTGGCCTGCATGGTCAATAATTTTGCATAACTGCGCATAATCTGAACCTGACCGGGATGTTTTTGGAACGCTGCTTCCAGCACGGCCAGGGCGGCAGCATAGTGCTTCGTTTTATAAAGCGCCTCCCCGTATTGCACGGACAGCAATGCGTTGTCCGGCAGTTGTTCCGAGGCCTCTTGCAAGTCCGGCAGGGCTTGCTCCCATTGTTTGTCACGCAAATACAGGCTGCCCAGATTGTAATGGGCAAAAGCCTCCCATCGTTTTTGCGTGGCCAGTGGTATCAATTCAATATGCGTCAGCAACAGCAGCACTGCGGCGGCCAGGCCCCACCAGGAAATATTCCGCCAGCTTTGCCGCCGTACATACTCCAGCAGGCAGGCAATGGCCGCGCCGGCAAAAATCAGAAAAAACGGCACTGCCGCAAAGCGGTATTCAGAGGAAACCCACCAGCATACATTTGCCAGGCAATACAGCGCAATGATCCCATACAAGGGCAGCAGTTCCCTCCAGTTCCTGCGCTTCAGCCACATACCCAGCAGCCCGCAGGCGACAACCAGGGGAAAGGACAGCCATGGCCAGCGCAAAACCGGCGTCTGCCGGCGAATGAATTTGTAATCGATATTCACGGCTATCTCTGTGGCATTGAAAAAAAGGAAGAATTTTCTTGCCAGCAGCCAAAACCAGTGGCCCGGTGCCTGCCGTATTTCCTTCCATGTTTCCCCATACCAGTAGCGGCTGCTTTCCGTGTAACTCAGTTTTTGCTGCAACCGCTGCTCCGCTTCAGCCTTGAAATCTTCAACAATGCTTTCAGCAACCAAGCCGGTCCTGCCAAAACTCCACAAATACCCTTCGGAACGGCTGGAATTGCCGATATAGAAATTCAAACCCCCGGTGCCCACCGAAAGCACGGGTTCGTGCAAAACCAGCGCATTGCGCAGCGCCACGGGGGAAAGCACCAGGGCAACGCCCCCGAGTATGGCCAGCATAAAACCCCTCTTTTGCGCCCGGGAAAAACCCGGCCATCCCGTCTGCAGCCAAAAAAACAACACCAAGGCAAAGGGCAGGATATTGGGGCGTGCAGCCGCTGACAGACCCAGCACACAACCGCATATAAACCAATACTGCCATACACCTTTTTTAACGGCCGCGTAGGCTGACCACAACAACAGCAGATTGATGGTATTGATCACCGTGGCCGATAAAAGCGTCCCCTCATAAAAAACAGCCATGCCGTACAAAGCGGCTCCCGCAGAGGCAATCAGGCCGGCAGCCCGGGAGAAATGCCAGCGTCCCAGCCGGTAGACCAGCCAGCAATTCAGCACCCCCAGGGCAAATTGAAGCAACTGGGGGCCATGGTTGTTTGCCCCTCCCAAACAACTGTAAATGCCTGCCAGCCAAAAAGCATACAGGGGGCTTTGCGTAAACACGGCGTGGCCGAGAAGATCACCTTGTGTAATGGATATGGCCCAATGATAAAAATTGAGGGCGTCGTTGTAATAAAGGCGAAACCAGATATGATTGCGAACGGACAAAAAGTAAACAATTCTCACCAGCAGAGCCAGTCCCAGCACGCCGGCCATGGGATGTATCAGCTGCCGCCAAAATATCCGCGGGCCCTGAACAGATTGCGCAACCGCCATGTTGGAGGCTCCCTTGTTACCATTCTGTGGTTATAAAAAAACCAATGCCTCCGGGAAGATAGGCAAACCACCATTCCGGCTGCTTGTCTTCTAAAACCAGATAGCCTTCGTCCCCTTGCAGAAAGATCTCCTCTTCCAGCGTGTACGTAAGCACCGTGGCAGCGGACCAGGCGGCAAACAGCCCGCCTGCTTCCCACCAGTCGCCATTGATGGCCTGGCCTACACCCGGTACCAAAGAAGCCGCACCTGTCCACATGGCTGCAGTCCGGTCTTCCTGCTTCCGGTATTTTTTGTTCGCGGCATGCAACATGGCATAGGTCATGATCCCGTTGCGCAGCACCACAGCCGCATAATAATAAGGCAGCAACCCTTGTTTGCCTGATACGCGCTTGCGGGTAAATTCCAACTGCCCGACTGAGCTCCAGGACATGCCGGCAGCAAAAAGCAGCAGACCCCCTTGCAGATAATCCTCATTAATCATCTGGCCAGTACCCGGCAATAAAGAAGCTGCGCCGATCCAAAAAGCATCATTGTCCTTCTCCTGTCTTTGAACGGCCGTGATCAAAGCCTCCAAAGTGGCATACCGCTTTAACAGAAAAATCGCGCCTTCGTGCATTTCCCTGAGATCGCGAAGCTGAAGTTCAGTATACGTTTCCTTCCCATAGGACGAGTCGTCGTTATTCCTTTCGCCATAATTGGGCAAGGCTTCCTGTGCCTGTGCTATCCCCGCGACCAATACACTACATATTGTGATTACACATATTTTACGAAATGGAATCATGGTGCATACACCTCAAAGTGAAATTATCCCGGGCTCATAAAAGGATTATTCGCCTTTTCAAAACCAATGGTTGTTGCAGGCCCATGGCCAGGATAAACGGCTGTGGATTCCGGTAAAACAAAGAGCCTCTCCCTAATGCTCGATTGAAGGGTTTTCATATCCCCGCCTGGAATATCGCTACGTCCGATTGAACTGTAAAACAAGGTGTCGCCTGAAATCAACATTTTTTCATCCACGAGCAGGCATATGGAACCTGGCGTATGTCCGGGAGTATGAATAACCGCAAGGGAATGTTTTCCCAGAATAAGAACCTCGCTCCCCTCCAGTACCAAATCCGGATCCGGCGAAATGGTTTGCATCCCCAACATATCCGAAAGATTCGCCCGGGGATCATGCAGTATTTTCCGGTCAGCGGCATGCATCAGCAACGGAGCTTTGTATGTTCTTTTACACCAGGCATTGCCGCCAATATGGTCCGCATGCCCGTGGGTATTGATGATGTATGAAACCGATAATTGCCGCCGTTGAATCCATTCGGGAATGCGCGGGTCCTCAGTTCCAGGATCAATAATAGCGGCTTTGCCTGACTCGGCTTCCCAGATAATATAACAGTTTGTCTCCAGCCATCCCGTGGATATGCACGCGAGGGATGCTGCGCCAGGCACCCCCGGCATTATTTAAAATCCCCCACCGCCGCTTCTACGCTGTCGAAGGACTGTAAAACATTGAAAAATTCGAGTAATTTATATACATCCTCAACCTCTGGTTTCATGCGCGCGAGTTTCAAATCACCGTTATTGCGGCGCAAAGCCCGCAATTCCCCGATAAAAATACCCCAACCGGCGCTGCTGATATAATCCACCTGGTGAAGATCCACCACTATTTTATAGTGACCGTTGGCAATAACCTCCTCCAAGGTCCTGCTCAAATGGCGGGAGGAATCCGTATCCACCAGGCCGGCGACGCGAATAACGGCTATTTCCAAAGCCGTCCCGGTCATATCTATATGTACTTTAATATCATCCTGCATGTGGTTGTTCCCTCCCGAAAATACGTGATGTTCTCTTGCCGCCGTGCGGCAGGTCCCATCAGGGATTGGTTTTATAAATTTTCAACTGCTCTGAGAACGACTGAAAACTGTTGCGCATTTTATGCCACAGCCCGGATTGCGCCGACCATTCACGCTTAATGGTTTCGGCGATGTCCAGGTCTTCTTGGAGCATGTGCTCGAGCTTGTTGAGCAATATCACCATAGACTGTGTATCGCCGCTGCTTTCCTCCGTCTCCGCCGACAGCTGTTTGATCAATTTGTCTATCGCCTTTATCTCTCTGACAATATGCATAAAAATATCTCCGGCCGCGTACACGACCTTTATATTCTCCTCCAGTTTGTTGGTGTTGCGCATGGCTTCAACCGCATTCTTGGTCCTGGTCTCGATTTCACGAATCAAGTCGGCCATTTCTTCGCTGGCCCTTTTTGATGATTCGGAAAGGGTCCGTATTTCATTGGCCACCACCGAAAATCCTTTGCCGGCATCGCCGGCGCGGGCTGCTTCAATGCCCGCATTTAAAGCCAGCAATTCCGTCCTCCGGCTGATAGTGCCTATGGTGGTGATAAACTGGCTGACATGGCGCGACATCTCGTTGAGATCTTCAATGACCTTGGCCGATGATCCCATGGTGTTTTTTAAATCACTGATCGCACGGATTTCACGGCCCACGCTTTTAATGCCTTCACTGGCCGTCTGGGCGGTGCGGGAGACGTCTTTGGACATCTCCTCGGTGGATTGGTTCATGATCTTTGCCGATTGCAGCAAAGCGTAATTTATTTTAATGACTTTAGCCAGGTGGGTGCAGGATTGATGCAAATCGCCCTGGAGTTGTTCCAGCTGCCGATGACAGACTTCCGGGCTTTGGATTTCGGGCAAACGGAGATTTTCAATGCGGTCAAGCTCTTCTTTGACCCAAGCAGCGCTCATTCCGGTCTGTTTGACCTTGACCTGTTCCCCTTTTTGGCGGATAGACTCCAATTCGGTCCGCAAAAGCACCGCCATTTCATCATTGTGGAATTGTGGCGGTATCCCGCCTTCCGCTGCCTGTTTCACCAGGAATCCGATTTCACCCAGGGTATTGTTGTAGCTAAACCATAATTGCAATAAAAAAGCCGCGGCAGCGGCAGCTGCGGAAACGAGGATAATGCCCCAAACCGTTGATAATGTCTGCATCATCCAGGCAAACAATGTCCCCGCCAACACTCCAATTGCCATCCCAATGACAGTTGGAAGCCAGAGCTTGGTGCTTGTAAATGGCAAAGGTTTCATTGTATCAGCGAGTTTACCACAGAGTGTATGGTAAAAACGAAATATTTTTTTGAAAAAAACCTTTGTATCAGGGCATTTGATCGGATATGCCCTGTTGCCTTGTTGCACGTTTAAAACCACTTAGCGTAATACCCAAAACCAGCTTATCAATCCCCCTTGAATGTCATCTCCCGTACCACAGCCATCAAAGTGCATGCCATGCATTTGGATTACGACCGGATCATGCCGTTTAAAAAAGGTCTTGAGAAGAATCATCACCCTGGCCCATTGCTCTACAAGTTGCGCGAATACTGCCGGAGATATCTTTTTGCCAAGGTGGCAGCGGAAAAGAAAAGTCCACGGCTGCTACCATTTTGGCGGATGTGCTCAATCCCTG
>JAFGIQ010000107.1 GCA_016929575.1 candidate division FCPU426 bacterium | reverse complement strand
TTTTCGCAGTCGAGGCTGCCCTCCCAATGGCAGCCGTCTTTCGAACCATACCTTGGATACTCCCCGCAAGCTTAATGTGACCCCGCCCCAGCCTGTCAAGGCCGGGGATGAAGCGGTTGCATATTAAGGGTTCACGTATAAGGCAACAGGGGCATCAGTTTGCACACATGGAGTTTGGCCTTGGTCGCGTGGCGCCCTACCGCCCGGCTGACGGCATCTCCTGTTCGAGCGCCAGCAGGCGTTCTGCACGCTGCTCCAGCGAAGGATGCGTGGAAAACAGGGAGGCCAGGCCGCGCAGGGTAAAGGGGTTGACAATAAACAAATGGGCTGTCACATCAGCGCCGGCCGGTGCAGGCATAGGCTGGCGTTTGACAACAGCATGCAGTTTTTCCAATGCCGACACCAAATCCGCAGGCCGGCGCGTTAAAAGCCCGGCCCCGCGGTCCGCCGCATACTCCCGCGAACGGGATATGGCCATTTGGATGAGCATGGCCGCCACCGGCGCCAGAATAAGCATGATCAGCATGGAAAACAAATTCCGGTCGCGGCTTCCTCCGAAAAAAAACGCCAGGCGGGCCAGCATCACGATCGCACCGGCCATGGTTGCGGCCACGGCGCCGATGAGGATATCCCGGTTGCGGACATGGGTCAGCTCATGGGCCAGCACGGCGGCAAGCTCCCGCTCGTTTAAAATGGCCAGTATGCCCGTGGTCACGGCCACCACTGCATGGTGCGGATTGCGGCCGGTGGCAAAGGCGTTGGGAACGGATTCGTCGATGATTTTAACAGCCGGCACCGGCAACCCGGCCTGTTCGGCCAGGCCGCCTACCAAGGCCACGACTCTTTGCTCCCGGGGTTTCGGATCACGGGCGCGGTACATGGCCAGCACAATTTTGTCAGAAAACCAATAGGAGCCGAAATTGAAAACCACAGCCACCAGCAGGGCAACCATCATGCCGTTGGTTCCGCCCACCCTGTTGCCGATCCACAGGAAAAGCAGGGTCATTCCCAGCAGTAAAAGAAAGGTCTTGAAAATATTTTTCATGGTTGTCCACCTCATTTGCACTTGCACTGCAAGTAAATTCCCGGTCATCAGGATTTAGACCCCTCTGCGCTCCGGACGGTTCTTGTTTTTGGATGGGCGCATTTTCTCCTCCCGCCAAGCACAGGAAAGGCGCAACAAAAAACACGGCTTGGCGGCAACGCTGTTGCGGCCGGAATTGCCGCCTGATGCCACGGCGGTTTGCCTTGCGCGTATTCCGCCTCTGGGTGCGGTTTGCAAAAGAGAATGCGGTTTTCCTATTTTTGTTCCGGACAAACAGGGATTATTCTTTTTGTTTGAGCAACCCGGCCACGAATTGTCCGATGCGTTCCGCATCCTCATCGCGCAAAGCCATGAAGCAAATCCCGGCACCGTATTTGTTTTCGGCCACGCTTTGCTCTGAAATCCAGACCACTTCGGAAAAGGCACGGATGGGTTTGTGGTCATGGGGCAGGGTGACTTCAATTTTAAGAATATCGCCCTTTTCCAAGGGACGGTCACACAACAAAAACAGGCCCTCGGCCGAAACGTTTTTAGACTTTCCGGCCTCCATGGTCTTGCGCTCGGCCATGACGGCCATGGCTTCCTCGGTGTCGCTGATCACTTTGAATTGGACGGGGATGGTCAGGCTGATCCGCGGATGCTTGCGTTTGTCAAACGACAAAGATGCTTCTTCCATGGTCATTCCCCCTTTGGTGCGGAACTATTCGTCCCTGGATGACAGGCCACTCCACCCGAAGTATAAACCTTTTTTCCCTTCCCATACAATCAAAAATCCTTTTTTCCGCGTCAGCCCCCGCCCCGCACGTGCCGGTCCAGGGATTCATTCACCAGGCGGTCGGCAGCGCTGTTTTCCTCCCTGGGCACATGGCGGATCTCCCGGCCCGCAAAAGCCTTGAGCAGGGTCTGCGCTTTCTGCCACAAGGGTCGGAGGGCCGGATGCTTGACTTTATACTCGCCCAAAAGCTGCCGCACCACCAGTTCTGAATCCAGCCGCAGGTGGATATTCCTGACGCCGTGCGCCTGCGCCAGGCCCAGCCCCAGCAAAAGCCCCTCATACTCCGCCACATTGTTGGTGGTGATGCCCAGGTATTTCTGGGTCTGATCCAGCCGGCGCTGCCGGGGATCAAAAAGCACGGCCGCGGCCGCGGCCGGGCCGGGATTGCCCCGCGCGCCGCCGTCGCAAAAAACATACCCCGTCATCATGCCGCCTGTGCTTTTACCGCGCGGTGAATGGTCAGGATGACGTCCAGCAGTTTGGCCACTTCGTCCAGTTTCATCATGGTGGCGCTGTCGGAAAGCGCCACCGACGGCTCGGGGTGCGTCTCCATGAACATGCCGTCAATGCCGGCACCGGCGGCCGCCCGGGCCAAGACCGGCACGAATTCGCGTTCCCCGCCGGACTGCTCCCCGCCCCCCGGCAGCTGGACGCTGTGCGTGGCGTCAAAAATCACTGGGTAGCCGAAACGCCTCAGGATGGCCAGGGAGCGCATGTCCACCACCAGATTATTGTAGCCGAAGGAATAGCCCCGCTCCGTCACCAGGATGTTTTCATTATACGCCGCCATTTTTTCCAGGGCCCGGCCCATGTCCTGCGGCGCCATGAATTGCCCCTTTTTAATGTTGACCGCCTTGCCGGTTTTGGCGGCGGAAGTCAGCAACTCGGTCTGCCGGGATAAAAAAGCGGGTATTTGCAGGCAATCCAGATACTCGGCAGCCGCCTCCGCCTCCTCGGGCGAATGCACATCCGAGAGGATGGGTATCTTCACCTCCGCCCGGACCCGCTGGAGGATGCGCATGCCTTCCTGGAGGCCCGGCCCGCGGTAGGAGTCCAGCGAAGAACGGTTGGCCTTGTCATAGGACGCCTTGAAAACCAGGAGCACACCGCGTTCCCGGCTGAGGTCGGCCAGGGTCCTGGCAATGGCCAGGGTCTGTTCCTCGTTTTCAATCACGCAGGGCCCGGCGATAAAAATGAACCGGTCTTTGCCGACTGTTTCCGATCCCAACCTGATGGTTTCAGCCATGTCGTCCCCCCCCCTTCGCGGACCGCCGTTTGCGCCTGGCAACCGCATTTTTGCCCTGCCCGGGAAACCGGCGGCTCAAGGCGGCTTTGATAAAATCGCGAAACAGCGGATGGGCGCTGGTGGGTTTGGACTTGAATTCAGGATGAAACTGGGTGGCCAAAAACCAGGGATGGTCTTTTAATTCGAGCATCTCCACCAAGGCGCCGTCCGGCGACAATCCGGAAAAAACCATGCCGCGCTGCTCAAACGTTTCCCGAAAAAGGTTGTTGACTTCATAGCGGTGGCGATGCCGTTCGAATATCACCTTTTCCCCGTAGGCTTTGGCCGCCAGACTCTTGGTCATGACCCGGCAGGGGTAGGCGCCCAGCCGCATGGTTCCGCCCAGGTCTTTGACCCCCTGCTGCTCGGTCAGCAAGGAGATGACCGGGTGTGGCGTCTCCGCATCCATTTCCGTGGAATGCGCTTTTTTAAAGCCCGCCACATGCCGGGCAAACTCCACCACCGCGCACTGCAGGCCGATGCAAATTCCCAGAAAGGGGATTTTATTTTCGCGCGCGTATTGAATGGCCGCAATCTTGC
>JAFGIQ010000106.1 GCA_016929575.1 candidate division FCPU426 bacterium | reverse complement strand
TATAAATACTTTTCGTCGCGCTCGGGCCGGGGGGCATCCTCGACCGTATCCGCCTGAATGACCAGGCGCATGACCCCCGGCAGCTGCCTGGTATGCAGGATTCCCTCAACCCGGACCCAGCTGTTTTCCCGCACATGTTCAGCTTCTTTGCTCTCCACCAGGATGGCAAGAGGACGCGCGTCTGCAATACAACATGTAATCATGAATTGGAAAAGCACGAAATGCCCCGCCGGGGTCCTTTCACCGCGATGCACCTGGCCCTTGGCGATGAGGCGATGGCCGGATATTTGCTCATAAAATTTATTTATTTCCAATAGTGTCACCACATTGGGCTCCACGGAAAAATCAGGGCCCTTTGGCCGCACGCTTTCCTGGTTTAAACCCGGCCGGGACGTGGCAGGCGTCGGTGTGGCCCGGGGCGCCGCGGTTGTTATGCCCTCTGCTTCAAAAGCTCTCCTGTCCAGCGCAAAAGCGCCCAGACTGTGGTTGTGGGCTGACAACAGCAGCGCCAAGGGAGCTAAAAATATCAGTGCGGTAAGCCAGTATCCAGTCCTCACGTGTTGTGCACAGTCAGCGCGCGATTGGCCGATCGCCTGCAGCATCAGGGCAGAAAACATCAACAGACCGAGGAGCAGCAAGGGCCATAGGGCTGGCCGCAGAAAATTCCGGTATGCCCCGCCGGCCCACAACCACCCGTACACTGCCACCCAGGTTCCAAAAACCAGCAGCCCCGGCAGACGCGGTCCCATTTGCTTCATCCGTGATGGCTGGTGGCGGCTCACGGCAAAAACTCCAGCAGCAACATGCAGCCAAAGACCAATAAAAAGACGAGGCCGGCCACAGTCGCGGTCGCCCTCTTTGTGAACACGCTGAAATACATAACCAATAGTTTTAAATCCAGCATGGGTCCCAGCACCATAAAAGCCATTTGGCCGGTTAATGACACCAGGGTGGATTGAAAAGACGCGGCCACAAATGCGTCTGCTTCGCTGCAAAGGTTTAGGAGCACGGCCAAAATCATCATCACCAGAATAATCAGCACCGGCGAGCCCGCCACCGCGCTGAAAAAAGCCTGCCGCGAGAGAAAGGTCTGAATCACGGCGGCGATAAAGGCGCCGATGAGAAAATACCGTCCCACCGCGAAAAAATCTTCCTGCGCATGCGCCAGGACGCGCCAAAAACCGCCGTTGGTCTTGGCCTTCCCCGCCGCACAGCATTTTTCCTGCAGCTTTTTCATCCCGGCGCAAGGTATAACCGCCTCCTGCCCTCTCAAAAGGTAATCCGCCAGCCACCCGGCCAGGCAGGCAATCGTATAGCCGGCTGCGAGGCGCAGGATCACGACCTTCCAGTCAAACTGATAGGCCA
The DNA here is from genome assembly GCA_016929575.1 of candidate division FCPU426 bacterium. Classification (GTDB taxonomy): domain Bacteria; phylum Oederibacteriota; class JAAXVQ01; order JAAXVQ01; family JAUVAV01; genus JAFGIQ01. The sequence continues at coordinate 3,351 of JAFGIQ010000106.1, read as the reverse complement.
CGGCTGTGGATGCTGCCACCAGCGGATTGACAATCGGCCCGCCCAGGAGAAAGGCGATGCCCGCCCCCAGCGGCATCCCTTTGTGGAGCAAGCGCCGCACCACCGGCACCACGGCGCATTCACAGACAGGAAAAACCAGCCCCAGTCCCGAACCAATAAAAACCGCACTCCAGCCCCTGGGCAACCACGCAATCATCCTTTCCCGCGGCAGGTACACTTCCAGGCAGCCGCTGATGACCGCGCCCAGGGCAATAAAGGGAAAAGCCTCCAGCAGGATTGAGCTGAAGGTCAGCGCCAGCGTCTGCATCTGCTCGGTCTGGCGCCAAAAAAATGCCGGCAGCAATACTGCCAGGATAAAAACCACGGTGAGGATGTCCGGCCAGCGCCCGTGACCCTTGGCTCTGAATGAAACCCAAAAACCGGCATTGCCGGCGGGTTTGCCGGTTGTATTATTTCTGGTCCTGGCGCCCATGCCCGCCCTTTCCCGGCCATTGCCCGCGCAGTCCGGTTTGGGATAGCAATGCTTGGAATCCCGAAGAGCAATATCTGGCTTGATCTTTAAAAATGACACATTCCGCAGCGGGAATACTTTCCACCAATTTCATCCCCTCCTCCTGCCCCAGTAAAAAAACCACGATGGAAGGCGGTGGATCCGGCAGGAGGGTCGGCATAACCACGGTCACGGCGTTGACGGTTTCGCGCGGAAAACCGGTGCGGGGGTCAAGAATGTGATGGTACTTTTTTCCTTGTTGCTGGAAAAACCGGTGATAATCGCCTGAAGTCAATACCAGGTAATCTTCCAATTCCAACTGGGCAATGATCTCGTCCGGCTGGAACGGATCGGAAATGCCAATCCGCCATTTTCTGATTACACCGCGTTGCCCGGCCAATACATCCCCTCCCAGATTGACCAAATATTGAAAACAACGCTTTTCTTTCAGGAAATCATCCAATCTGCAGAGAATCGCCACTTTGGCGATGCCGCCCAAATCCAGCTTCACCGCGGAATTGGTAAAACGCAGGCGCCGTTCTTCCGTTTCCCATTGGATCTTGTCCATGCCTCCCTTGATTACCAAATCCTTAAGCCTGCGGGCATCCGGCATGCTTCCCGCAGCCCGGGTTTTAAAACCCCAGGCCTGTCCCAAGACGCCGACCGTAATATCGAACAAACCGCCTGAACGTTCATGCCAATAAAACGCCATGTCCAGGACCTCCGCCATCTCCCCTGACACCAAGACCCATCCCTGCCCGGCCGAAAGATTGATGCGGGAGAGCTCGCTGTCCTCCAGACGGTCGCTATAGATTTTTTCCAGACGCCGGATCTCGGTAAAAATACTCTCCACCGTCTTGCGGCCCTGATTCAATTCCTGCGCCAGCACCGTAACCGTCACCTGCGTTCCCAGCATGGACTGCGTCTGCGTGACTTGCACCCGGTAAACCGCGCGCCAGCCCAGATACAATGCGGCTCCGGCAGCGGCGGCGATGGCGAGTCCTGTGAGCATGCTTTTTACCATTTGTACTCCACACTGCTTTCAGTCCGTATTTCCTTCCAATCCAGAAAGCCGTTAAAAGTCTTGGCCCAGGAAAGATCCAGATACCATTGCTCTGTCACCATCCAGGCCAGCTTCACTTCCGTGTATTCATAATGACGGTAGTCTCCCCAGCGCTGTGCAGGCTGTTCGGCATAGATGCCGCCTTCCCACCATATGGTATCCCACAGCAAGCCGCGCACCTGGAGGCCGGGCAGCCAGTAATTTTCATCCGGGGTGTGCTTCAGGCCCCATTGGGGCGTGATCACCAGTTGCTCGGAGAAAAAAAACCACGGCAGGCGGGCGTAGAAATGCGTTTGTTTCTTCCCTTCGCGGGCATAGGGTGAGAGCAGGGGCAAAAAACCCTCGTCCAGGTAGCGCAGACGCGCCTGGAAAGAAAAATAATCCAAAATCGGGACATCCAGTCCCCCAAAAAACGCCGCCGCTCCTGCCAGCCATGCTGCTTCGCCTTGGATATGCCAATAGTTGTCCCATTCCCATTCGCCCTGCAGACTCATACCAGAACCGCGCGCCGCCGGGCGGCGTCCGGCGTCAGTAAAATCCGGTGAATTATCATATGTATAGAGCAAACCCAGTTTTCCCTGCAACAAATTCCAGGTGCCGGAAAAACCTCCATAATGGACTGCTTCGCGCTGGAAGCCGGAACGCTCCAGCAGGGCGTGGTAAAAAACGTTGACTTCCACGTTGTTCCACCAACCGGCCAGTGCAGCTCCGCTTACCGGATAATTGCCCAGCATCAGCCCGCCCCCCCAGGTACAAGACGGCTGCCGGCCGGCTTGGAAATGAAATTGTTGTCCCCGGTATTGCAGCTGCGGGACCAGCAGATACTGGTAGGTCGCATTTGCATACCAAACAGCCCGGCCGAACAATCCGGCGGAAAGAACCGCCCCGGGCCAATCCCAGTCCCAGACCACCATGACCTCTGTCACCGGCCCCTTTTCATTGGCCAGGGTGGTGGCGCTGCTGACTGCATCCGACAACCACGGCCTTATCTCGGTGGGATTGAACAATTGCGACCGTTCATGATACGCCTGCCGGCAATACCCGCTCCACTCAATTTCAGCGGCAGCCATCCCTGTGCCCAGCATGGTTGCCACTAGCACGACAATGGTTTCTTTGCTCATGGCGTTGCCTGGGTGATGGTGTCCAGTTGATGAATGTGCAGGTTGATGCGCCTGATGAATTCCGGCCAGCGTGAAGCCAGGTCTTGGCAAAGCAGCATCACCGCTTCCCCGTACTCTTCAGCAATCGGCGTCAACGCGCGGGTGATGTATATCGCCTGTGCACGGACATCCCGGCGTTCACCCGCAGGCTGGTAAATGACTTCATGCAACTGGGATTTTTGGTCCATTGCCAGCCAGATGGTCAGGCTGCCGTCTTCCGTCTGCCAGCCGGAGAGAATCACATCGATCTTCCGGTTTTTAACCATGACGTAATAGGTTCGCTCCGCAAACAACAGGCGTTGCACTCTATGGCTGCCGGGATAAAAAGCGCGCAAAACCGCATCATCCTTGTGCGCGGGGACCTTGGAACCCACACAGGCGCAGCGGATGCCCTGCCAATGCCGCCCTTCTTCTGCAACAGCCGGGCATGAAAAAAAGACGGCTGCCAAAATGACCGCCAGGAATGACAGTGCTCTCATTTTTGAATAGCGCTCCGCATGATATTCAACCTGCCACCGCACTGAAATACGGGGCATGCATATATTGAGGTACATTGCTGTCCGATATGGAAATGGCTGGCAAGAGAAAAAAACCCCCTTGCCCGTTTTTTCCAAACGGTATTCATGTAACGTCATTCC
>JAFGIQ010000009.1 GCA_016929575.1 candidate division FCPU426 bacterium | reverse complement strand
TCCCGCCCTGGTCGCCATACGCAAAAAACCGGTGGAAATACTAAGGGTGCTGCAATGAAAAATAAAATATTGAAAATCGCCCTGCAAAATGTCCTCAAACACAAACGCAGGACATTTTTCAATGCCTTGACGGTTGCCGCGAATGCGTTTGCCCTTATTATGTTGATTGGCATGCTCAACGGCATGTACAACAGCACCTTTGAACGCTCTATTGACCTGCAAACCGGGCATTTCAAAATTTATCAGAAGGATTACCTTGCGGAAAAAAACAGGATGCCCCTGGAATACAATATTGATCAGCCCTATCAGGTGATAGCAGACATCCAAGAGATCCCTTACTTTGTTGCCGCCGCCCCCCGGATTACGCATAATGCCATTGTCAGCAATACCCGCAACAAAACCGGGATTGTGGTCATTGGCATTGATATGGAGCAAGAGCTTAAAACCACCAAGTTGTTTGAAAAAATACCCCCCCAGGAGTACCTGGCCCAAAACCGGGGAGAAATTCTTGTGGGCCGGCGCTTATCCGAATTGTTTAAAACCGCCAAAGGTGATTTTCTTTTACTCTATTCCCAAACCGTGTACAAGGCGAACAACCTCGTTGAGGCGGTCGTCAAAGGCATCTACAGCATTGGCTTTGAAAAAATGGAAAGAAGCATTGCCTTTGTACCGCTGGCATTCGCCCAGGAATTTTTTGACATGGAGCAAAAAGCGACCGAGATTATTATCAGGATCAAAGAACGGAAATACGTGCCGCCGGCCCAGGCGGCGCTGGAAAAAATCATAAAAAACAAATACCCCTCATTGGTGGTCAGCAACTGGAAACAGGAGGCGTCTGATTTGATTGCCGGTGCCCGCGCCGATTTTATTTCCTATGGCGTGGTGTTTGCGATCTTGCTGTTTTTAGCGGTTTTTATCATTATGAATACGCTGACCATCACGGTCTTTGAACGCACTGCGGAGATTGGAACCGTTCGGGCCATCGGCCTGGAAGCCAACGAGGTGAGGTGGATGTTTTTATTTGAGGGCATTTATCTTGCCTTGATTGGCGCGATTATCGGGGGCATTTTAGCCATTCCCATGGCCTATTATATGAATGTCGTTGGCATGTCCGTGCCGGCGGATTTAAAAGATAAGATGCCGTTTCCGATTGAAGCCATGGTCTCTAAGAATACCTGGTGGGATTGGCTGCTGGTAACGGGCATCTGTCTGGGTACGGGGATGATCGGCGCCGTTTTGCCCGCAAACCGGGCTGCCCAGACCAAAATTGTTGATGCCTTGAAAAAAGGCGTCCGCTGATTATAAAGATAATATCTCAAAAAAATAGAGCGGATAAAAAAGTGGCGGCAGCAGGCGGGCAACAAGACAACGAGGTGAAATAAGTGAAAAAAACCGTACTTTTGTGTTGTTTCTGGTTTGTAATCAATATGGCCTCAGCCGAGGAGATGAAATTAAAAGAAGAACCCGGCACTCCTCAAGCAACGGCGGCAGCGCAGGCCGGAACGGTTCAAAAAGTAAAGTATTCCAGAGCGCTGGCGCAGGAGTTGCTGGCAGCCAGTGATGACAGCATGTACCCGGAATATTTTAAATCAACCTTTACCATGGTGACACACCGTAAAAATAAAAAAGACCTGACTTACAGCTATCTGATGTACGGTAAAGGAAGCAACCAGGCTTTGATGGAGATTACCGAACCGGCACGGGAAAAGGGAAAAAAAATATTATTGAACAAAGATAATCTCTGGATGTATATCCCGTCTGTTTCGCGCCCCATCCGTTTAAGCCGCAAACAGAGTTTTATGGGTTCGGCTTTTTCCAATGAGGATCTCATGAATTCGACCATGGCGGATGATTATGATCCGGAGATTTTGGATAAAAAAGGCGACCTGTATTTGTTGGGCTTGAAAGCAAAAAGGCGTGATGTCGCCTATGCCAGGATTGAGATGTGGATTTATGAAAAAACCAAAATACCGACCGAAGCGACCTATTATGGCTTGTCGGGCAAAGCCATAAAGAAAATGGAGTTTACCGAGGTTAAAGAACTGGCCGACAAGCTGCGCCCGTCCAAGATGCTTATGATTGATTTGCTGGAGGAAGGCGCTTCAACGGAAGTGTTGATGGATACCCTGGTGGCCTTGAAATCTGTTCCTGATTATATGTTTGATCAAACGCAGTTGGGGCGATAATTTGATCCGGTTACGAGAAAGCGGTTGTCACATGCTCATGAAAAAGTGCGGCATTATATTGGCCATGGTGAATTTCCTGCTGGGTGTTGGCTTTTTAAAAGCGGCCGCTTTTGATGTCAATCTGGAAGCCCAGACCCGGATCACCCAGACCGACTATATCCAAAATGAAGTTTTGGATGTATTGAACGACCGGCAGCCGCTTTCCAAAACAGAAGCGTATGAAAAACTAACCCTTAAATGTAAAAAGCAGATTGATGACGTGCAGTTTGTTTTTGAAAACCGCCTGCTGCTCTGGGCGGACCAGACCACCACGGATCACACTGTTGATAATGCCTATTTTTCAATAACCAACGGCCCCCTTATTTTTTATCTGGGGAAACAAAGAATCAAGTGGGGAACAGGCTATTTTTGGAATCCCACGGATGTTTTGCAGGCGCCCAAGGATGTCTTCGATCTATCCGAAAGCCTTGAAGGCATACTGGCCTTGCGTGGAGAGTATTCGAACCCCTGGTTGACCCCTTCGCTCATCATTGCCTTAAGTTCCAATGATTTAAGCCGTCCGGCTTCCGGCAATTATAAGTTTGCAGTACAACTCTACAAATTAATCGGCACCATGGACCTCTTTGTGAATGCGGTCTACTGGCATGACAAGCTGCAGAGCATAGGCGGCGCATTATCATGGGATGTGGACTGGTTCATTGTCAACGCTGAAATCGGAACCGTTAAATATCAGGATGACCATTATAGCGTGCGGCAGGCACTGCAAAACCCGGAAAGCGAGATGTATTATAATTATGTTTTGGGACTTGCCAGGCAATTGGGTGAAACCTTTTTTATGACCGTGGAATACTACCATCACGGCGCGGGTTTGAATAATACGGATTTTGATTTATACATCGACGAGCTGCGGCAGGATGCGGACTGGCTGCAATATTTAGGGCCTGCCATGAAAATGAATTATGCGGCTTATAATGCTTCTTACACGCTGGACAATGCCTGGGGGATCGAGGTGGCAGCCATAGCCGGATTGGATGACGGCACTTTTTATGTCTATCCGCGCTTGCGTTACGTGGGAAACCCCAATTATGGCATTGAACTGGGATATTTTAAGAATTTTGCATCAGCCATGAACCACGAAGGATATTATGCAACACTTGTGCAATATGCAGTGGAGTTGAGATTGACGGGATATTTTTAGAGGAGAGGATAGGCGGAAAAAACGAACAACCGGTTTCAGCACGGCCGGATGTCGGGGAGGGCATCATGACATTGGCGATAGAAATAAAATCCGTGACCAAGGAATATGAACTGGGACACATAAAAGTGCCGGCTTTACGAGGGGTTGATTTGGAGGTGGCAGCAGGGGAATTCTTGTCCATTGTCGGACCATCCGGCTCGGGCAAAACCACGCTGCTGAATTTGATCGGCTGCCTTGATGAACCCACGGCCGGAACCGTCACTTTGTTTGGCAAACAAGATATTTCACACCTGCAGGACCGGGTGGCCACAAAATTACGACGGGACTCCATTGGATTTATCTTTCAAACCTTTAACTTAATACCGGTTTTGAATGTTTTCGAAAACATCGAGTTCCCCTTGATTATTCAAGGTGTGGAAAAGCCGGAAAGGAAAAAACGCGTTGACGAAATTATACGGGAAGTTGATTTGCAGGCGTTTGTCGGCCATAAACCGGATGAATTATCCGGAGGGCAAAGACAGCGGATTGCGGTGGCGCGGGCTTTAATCACCAACCCGAAACTTGTCCTGGCCGACGAGCCAACCGCCAATTTGGATAAGGAAACCGGTTTGACTATTTTGAATATGATGAAAGAAATGAATCAAGTCCATCAGACAACATTTATATTTTCAACCCATGATCCGAAAGTCATGCAGTTGGCCCGCCGGGTGGTCGTGCTGGAAGATGGAAAAATCAGTTCTGACACCTTGAGCAGCAATAATTAATCCCTGGCCCTGAAAAATGTCCGCCCTGCGCGCGCCTTGTCAACAGCCCTTGGATCAGGGCCGGGTTTTGAGGCGGGTGAAGGAAAACTATCGGCCGCTGTGCACATCACCTATGAAATCCAGTGACCGGTGCCGTGGTTGGAGAGACAGAACAAAAACTGACAAAGGTTTTAACATCATAGCTGTTTGTATAAGGAAGAACTATTGCGGAAAAAGAATATGAAGCCCTTGAAAAAGGTTTTATAGCCATCTGCCTAAATGGATGCTTGGGGCGGGGATGAGACGGCGTTCAGCGAAAAAGACTGGTATTGCTGCTTTTCGCTGCCGAGGCCGCCCACCCCATGGCGGCCGTCCGCCGAATACCCAACCCAAACATCCGTTTGCAATCAGTTTTTCAGCGGTTTTATACTGCCAGTATCATTTTTTATTATTAGGGAAAACCCTGCCTTGAACTATTTCAGATAATTGTTATAGTATAACAGGATGAAGCGGCAGCATATATCGAAAGGATTTTTATATCTTGTTGGCATATTCATTCCTAGAATGAACACTTAAAATCCCTATGGTTAAAGGAGGCCAGGTAATGATGGTAAAACATGTAATGATAGCATCCTGTTTGCTGATAGTGTCTCTTGCTTTCACCGCGCCGGTACAAGCATACACGCATATTGCCAAATATATGAACTACCAGGGGTATCTGACAGATGCAAGCGGTGTGCCCATCAATGGCACCCGCAACCTGCGCTTTAGAATGTATGATCAAAGCGGTGCGGCCTGCAATTGGGTCGAGACCCACAACAATGTCACCCTTATCAACGGGATCTTTAATGTTACGCTGGGCGCTTCTGCGTCCCCGGCGGCTGTGGTGGTGAATGAGACCTTTCGCAAACCCTATTTGTTGCAGATAGAAGTCTATCATCCGGCATCAGGCTGGGAAGCCATGTCGCCGCGCCATGTTTTAACCAATGCGGCATATGCCATGGCCAGCCGCAAAGTGGTCTACCAGCAGGTGCTGACCGTTGCCGCAGACGGCGGAGATACGACCACGGTAAGCGGCGCCATTGACATGCTCATGGGGGCGGTGCCTTTTAGCAACCCGCCGTATGGCGCCATGTCGCCCGCGCCTTCGGTCAGCACGCCGTGGGTCATTGAAGTACAGGGGGGGCGGTTTAATGAATCCGGCACCCAGTACGGTGGTTTTTCTTACGGCACCATCAATGTCCCCAGCAATGTCACAATCCGCGGGCAAGGATGGAATGCAACAGAATTGAGCAATATTAACACGATCAACCTGACCGGCAATGGGCAGGCCCTGGAATCATTAATGATTACAGGCATGGGTGATACCAATGTCATCAATATGTCAGGCGGGACCAATTGCTATATCAGAGAATGCAAAATTGAGGCGCAACATGCTACGCCGGCGATTGACATGACAAGCGCAACAAGTTGTGAAGTGGTTGAGAACAACATCGTATGCCTGGGTCCCATGTCTGCCCGGGGAATTATAACCAGCGGCATGGAGGCATGCCGTATTGAAGACAATATTATTGATATGGCGAATAATATAGTATATGCAAGTTCGACGGGAAGCTATGGCATCAGCACTGCCGGCGGCAACATGAACAATTGCTATATCCTTGAAAATGTCATCCGTTATTACAGCACAGGAGCTGCAGGCATAGGGCCGTCATATGGCATCGGGGTTTCGGCAGGTGATTCACGCACCCAGGTGAGCGGCAACGTGTTTTGGGTT
>JAFGIQ010000105.1 GCA_016929575.1 candidate division FCPU426 bacterium | reverse complement strand
TTATCCCTCCCCTTCACGCGCAATTCCAATCCGCCGTCAAATTCCTGCAGCGCAAGGTCTTTATGTTCCTGGTAAGGGCTGCAAGCGTGCCGGGCATGCCGGGAAAAAGCGCGGCGTTTTTCCTCGGAAAGACCGCGCCAGTGCACCGCCACGGAACCTGGCTTGACGTCAATTTTTTCCACCGGCACTTGTTCCAACAATTTCAGTCTGACCAGGGTGAGGATTTTATCGGTTTCCGGGGGCAGAGGAAACTGCTCTAAGGTTCCGTCCGGCAGAAGGCGCTGCCAGCCATGCGCCCCCCAGATTTCCGGACCGGGGGACATGTTTAATAAAGGTTGGATTTCACTAATCGGCCGTCCGGTGATAATAACCAGGCGGGAACGAGGCTGGTCCAGAATCGCCCCAAGCAGTTCTGTGACGCCGGGATAAGGCGATGCCTTGAAACGGTCCTCTACAAACGGAGAGAGCGTGCCGTCATAATCAAGCAACAAAAGATGGTGGGCGGACTGCTGCAGTCTGGTGAAAAACAGATTGTCCGGAAAGGAAAGCGTGTTGGCCGGTGTCATATCCTATCTCCTTTAGAATAAATTAAAAGCGTGATCCGATGTCAAACGCGCAGCCGCGAAAGCCCGGAATTCATTCGCGAATGTGTTCTTCACCCAGCACCACCAATTGTCGAACGTGGTCGTCGAGCAGACGATAATAAATGGTCTGGCCCTCGCGGCGCCTGGACACCAGACGTGCCTGCCGCAATTGCCGCAATTGGTGCGAAACCGCCGAAAGGGAACTGCCGATACGCGCGGCCAATACGCCGACGGACAGTTCCTCCTCGGCCAGGAGCAGCAACAATTGCAAACGGTGGGGATCGCCCAGATGTTTGAAGAGGTCGGACAGGGATTGAATGGTGGCAAGCGGTGTTGTTTGCCGGTCATCCATGCGAGGCTCCTTTCTCAGGGGAAATCACCTCATATCCTGCTTGGTGAATAACCTGCGCTATGCGCTTGAAGTCCAAGCCGTCGCCTTGAATGCGGGCCGTGCCGTTTTCCCATTGGACGGATACCAGGCGGACATTGGGCAATTGCTCCAAAGACCGGCGGACAGTGACAGCGCAATTTTTGCATGACATCCCCTTGATCCGGAGGGTAAATGCCTGCTGTGCCGGCCGCTGGCCTTTAAGGCGCCGCCACCATGATTGCAGGTCCTGCCATGCCCAACGCAACATCAATGCGGTTAAAAGCACTGCCGCAGCATGGTTGAGCACCATATAATACCAGGCAGTATGGTGTTGGTGCAGAGGGATAAGGCTGTCGGGAGTTGGCAGAAACGTGGATTGAAAAACCAGGCCGAAAACCATGCTGGCCAAGACGACTGTGCCCAGATAGATGGCGGTGATGCGCGCGCCGAAGCTGCGGGTGACGGCCGATAAGGTGGCAATATTCGTGGCCGGACCAGCCATAAGGAAAACCAACGCCGAACCGACAGGCAGGCCGGCGGCGATCAAGGAAGCGGCGATCGGGACCGAACCAGTGGTGCAGACATAAATAGGAATGGACAGTCCCAGCATCAGCAGCATGCCGCCCATGCCTTGGAGCGCAGGCATTTGAGCCAGGGCATTGGTCGGGAACAAGGTGCTGATCAATGCCGCTATGACCAACCCCGCTGCCAGATAGATGTAGATACCGCCGATAAGCTCATGGATGGAATAATTCCAGACAATCCTCCATTTGGATGCTGTCTGGCGAGGGGGAAGCATGGGGGCTTTTTCTGGCAGTGGATGTACCGGTGTGGAGATACCCTTGGTTTCAGTAGCCTGCACAAAAAGTCCCCCCAATAATCCGGTCACCAAGGCGGAGCCGACCTTAAACAAGGCCAAAGGCCAGCCTAAAAACGAGCTTGTGACCAGGATGGAATCAATCCCGGTTTGCGGAGTGCTGATGAGGAAGCCGACTGCTGCTCCATTGCTGGCCCCATCTTTTTTCAAACCCAAGGTTGCCGGCAACACTCCACAAGAACACAAGGGAAGCGGTATGCCGAGCAGCGTGGTTTTTAAAATGCTCCACACACTTGATCCGCCCATATGTGTGCTGATAAAATTGCGAGGCAAGAAGATTTTAAGAAGTCCGGCCATTGATGCGCCCAAAAAGAGCCAAGGAGCCAGCTCAGTCAGTATTTTCCAAAGTTCTGAAAGATAAGAAAGGATAAACATAACAATCACTCCAAATTGAAAATATAATCAAGTGAACAATTAATCAACTATTCAGATATTAGCATTAAAATAAAATATTTGTCAATACTGTTTTTTCAAGGAGAACATTCCGGGATTATGCGGAAGGGCAGTCTAGTAATATCCTTGTTTTTCTAGCCAATTCTTCTACAGAGAAAGGTTTTTGCAGGAAATTCAAACCAGGTTCTATGTTAATTCGGTTTTCGATAATTTTTTTTGCATATCCAGAGACAAAAAGCACTTTTAGACCCGGATGCCTAACAGTCAATTGCTGAAACAGTTCCTTGCCGTTTATACGGGGCATAATAACATCAGTGATGAGCAGGTCCAAGGGTTGGCGCTCTTGTTTGACCAGTTCCACCGCCTCTTCGGCATTGGCGGCAGTATAAACTTTATAGCCATATTTATTGAGAATCTGCGACATTAAATTGCGGACTTGTTTCTCGTCTTCAACCACCAAAACCGTTTCCCTGCCAGTAAGCTTGATATCCGGCATTGCGTCTTCAGGTGGTTTTTCATTTTTATTTTCAGCCCGCGGCAGGTAAATCTTGAAGATGGAGCCCAGTTTGGGTTCACTGCAGACGGAAATGAAGCCCCCGTGTTGCTTGACAATGCCATGGACAGTCGCCAAACCCAACCCGGTTCCTTTGCTTGGATCTTTGGTGGTGAAAAAAGGTTCGAAGATATGGGACATGGTCTCCTGGCTCATGCCCAGGCCGGTATCGCTGACGACTATTTTAATGTAGGACCCGGGTTGAATATCTTCGCATTGGGGAGCGGTTTCCTCGTCAATATAGACATTGGAATTGGAAATGTCCAGTTTTCCCCCATTAGGCATGGCATCCTGGGCGTTGAGGGTAAGATTGAGCAGAACCTGTCCGATTTGGACTGGATCCGCTTTGACCAGGCCCAAGTCGGGGTCATTATGAATCTCGATCTCAATGTCTTCGCGCAGGGTACGCCGGATCATTTTCTCAAAATGCAGCATTTGCTCGGCCAGGGATATGCCTTTTATGTCCAGTACCTGGTTGCGGCCAAAGGCCAAAAGCTGGTGGGTGAGTTCCTTGGCGCGCTGGGTGGCATGCGCAACTTGCTCCAGATATTCGTGCAGGGGGCTATCCGCCGGCAGTGATTCCAAACACAGGTCCGTGTAGCAAAGGATGGGCGAAAGGATGTTGTTGAAGTCATGCGCGATTCCTCCGGTCAGCCGTCCCAAAGACTCCAGACGTTGTGATTGCAGCAACTTTTTTTCCAAAAAATTTTTTTCCTCCTCAGCCTGTTTGCGGTCCGTGATGTCCAGCAGCGTGCCGGTTGCGCGGATTGGCTTTCCTTGCCCATCCCGCGCTATGAGTTTGCCGCACATCAGCACCCATTTCTGCTTGCCGCCGGGTGTCTGGATGCGGATTTCAGCTGTGAGATAGGGGGTTTTGCCTTTGATGTGTTTTTCCCAGATACCGGCCAGGGAAGCGGTCTCCTCGGGAGCAAGCAGGCGGCGTATGCTGTCGAGGTGCTGTTTTATTTCAATATGCGGAAAACCCAGTATTTCCGAACCGCGGGGATCAAAATATATTTCACGTCGGGCATAGTCCCAGTCCCACAAACCAAGATCCGCCCCTTGAATGGCAAGCTCCACCCGCTGTTCGCTTTCCTGCAGGGCCAGGTCTATTTGCCTTCGTTCCAGGGCATTGCTGAAGATATTGGACAAGGTTTCCAAAAAAACAATGTCTTCGTCCAGCCAGCGCCTGAGGGATTTGACGGAATCAAAGCCCAAGATGCCAGTTACGCCGCAGGTCCTGACCAGGGGGACGGCAAGCATGGAGCGGATGGATTGCTGCTGCATGCATTCCCGTTCCTGGCAGGCTTCGGGTGGAAGCGCTTCTATGCAGGGAATATGAATGGGCTCCTGCTTGAAGAGCCTGGCCATTAAAGGGGAATTGCAATCCACAACTTTGTTGAGACATTGCTCTTTCTGCGGCTCCACGTCGGGCGCGCACCATTCGTAACTGCAGGTAAAGGTTTTACGGTCCTCTGCAAGCTGCAACAAGTAACAACGGTCGACATGCATGTATTCACCCACTGCCCGCAGAGTGCTGCGGATTACTGCTTCGATGTCACGCGGATTGATGTTGATGAAACGGGTGGAGATCTTGGCGATCAGGCTTTCCAATTGCACGCGGTGATTGAGTGTTTCCTCAGCCTGTTTGATTTCCGTGATATTCGCCAGACGTTCGCACACAGCCCGGATAAGGTTTTGTTCTTCCTCGAGAAAAGGGGCCTCCTTTTCTTCCGGTGAAAAATGGGATAAAAAGACTTCCAGCCTGCCGATAATTGACTGATTGACGGCAATCGTGCTCATGAACGCCCAGGGGGTTTCTTGGAAAGAATCCGAATAAAAGGACTTGTCTCCAATAGTAACGCGTGCGCAGGTAGCATCCGGCCATCTTAGGGCAGAGGGCAGTAAATAAACGATTTTATGGTATATTTTATCAAGAGAAAAACCGTGTTTTTCGACCAGCGCGGATATACTGTACAAGCAATCCAATTCCTTGACCCGCTCGCCCAAATCATGCGCCTGTTTTTCCAGTTCTTCTTCAGCGTGGACGTTCTCAGTAATATCGCTGAAAACCAATACTATGCCGATAATATTGGCTAAAGCGTCCCTTAAGGGCGTCAGATTGCCGCCGATATAACGCTCGGATCCGTCTTTTGATCTTAAAATCGTTCGCTTTGGCAATTGAACGGTTTTGCCTGTTTCCATGACTTTTTCGAACGGATTCTTACATGGTTTGCGGCTTTTGGCGTGAATCAGGTTGAATATATCAGGCAGGATACGGCCAAAAGATTCCTCCAAAGGCCAACCGGTGAGTTTTTTGGCGGCCCTGTTTAAAAGAACGATTTTACCTTTAGAATCAGTGGTAATAATGCCTTCTTCCATACAACGCAAAGTGGTGGACAGGAGGTTTTCTTCTTGACGGTTCCTATTCTTGGAAATCAATTTCCAGAGTGGTTTCGCAGTTGGCAAGGCCATTTTATTACCTTCTCTATTTTGTTTTCCGGCACTATAAAAAGTTACGGTGGTTTTTGTTGGAAATTAAGTGCACATTGGGAATTATTTTCAATAATTTAGGAAAACTGGGAGGATAGTCAGATGAATGACAGGTCATTAGTTGTACTAAACTGTTGAAACCTCTGAAAACTTCTATCAACCAGTTGTTTGAAATGGGTCCTTGCCGGATGTTTTGTGAATACAGGGGCGATATTGGCAAAAAGATATCTCCGGCAGTCTGGTTGCCTGCTGGCGCCCATATATAGTTATCGCGTCTTTCCAAATCCTCATTTTGGACACCTGTGAACCAAAGTAATAACTGAATTCTGCAGCAGATGAAATCCTTCGTCAGTTTTTTTCGCGTCTTGTACCCGGATAATATCTCCTTTTTTCAAGGTGAAAAAAACGCTGTTTCCGGGGTTTTTTTCCTCTGGTTTTAGGGCCAGCCCTATTCTTCCCATTGGGCCACAGCCTATATAACGCAAACGTTTATTCTTGGACCGCAGAGGCTCGGAGACGATTAAAAACATCTCCCCGGTCCAATGGGCTGGAATCCGGTTTCCAGGAGGCGTAAGGAGGAATGCTGTCATTTTAATTTCACGTTTTTTAAAACCAGATGTCTTGACCAGTGCTTTCAAGTAGCCGGGCGCCTGCCAGTCCAAATCCAGGTGACAACTATCCGTGCTTTTGATCAAAGCCGGACAGTCATTTTGATGCAGGCAGGGAAAAACCACCGACCATCCTTGCCGCAGAAAATGGTTGCGTACCTGCAAGACCACCCGGGAGGTGGATGTTAAAGCCGGTTCAATGATCAAAATAAATCCCGCAGGCAGGAGGGCGGCAGAAAGGCTTTGGAGTAACCGGCATATTTTACCCATCCGTGCAGATTCAGGCGCTTGGAGTTCATTCAGCAGGTTCTGCAGGCAGATGATGTCATAACGTCCCTTGATGCCGTCCAGAGGCCGGTTCATTACCCAGCGGTGCGCATGCGGTTTCCAGCCGCAGAGGCGGGAAATTTTATCAGCTTGCCGCAGGGCGGCAACACTTCTGTCCGCCAAGACGGTTACGGGCGTTCCCAGGTCATGACAGGCGGCACTAAAAGGGCCTGAACCTGCACCAAGCTCCAAACTTCGTTGCGGCGCATGAGGAAGGGCTTGTAGTGCATACCGGGCCTGAATATAGGATATGGGCCAAAAGTACAACAGATAGGCTCCCAGTAAAAACGGATCGGACAAGTATTCCCGGCCGGCCAAATGCCGGTCCCCTGTGAGTCCGGCAGAAAGATGCTGTACAGCCCGCGCCAGCTGTTGTATTTCAAACGGGAGCAACCGGTCTTTGGTGCCGGGACGCCGGCATTGTGTCCGCCAGACATGGATGAGGCGGGGCAGCCATTGGTTGAGGTCAGCCGAGAAGGTTCTTCCCGAAGTGGCAGCAGCGACCGGTAAAGAGCACGAAAGGGTGGGGAAAGACATTTGACTAGCGCGTCACTTTTTTATCCATGCGGGCAAACTTGTCAAAAGGATCGGCATCCGTGGAGACCCGGCCGCGGGTTTGCAGCACTTTTGATTCCTCTGGCGTGGGTTCTGCCAGATAGGTTGTCGGCGTGAATTGATCCAGCACCACCCCGTGTTTTTGGAGGCGGCGCGTACGCGCAACCAGGCGTTGATAGGAAATAGGACGGGTGGACGCCAGGCGGTAGGTCCAGCCCATGCCAAAGCATGGCATATCCACACGGGCGGTCAGGATATGGGCAAACACGCTTGACAGGGTTTTGTAAATCGTGGCGAATGATTCAGGGAAAAGGGAAAAATTATCCGTGTGAATGGAAAGTATTCCGCCAGGGCGAAGGCGTTTTTGGCACAGGCGGTAAAACTCACGGGTATAAAGCATTTTGGATGGGCCGTGGGGCTCGGTCAGATCCACCACCACGACATCGAATTTTTCAGCGGATTGCTCCAGCCAGCGGCGGGCGTCCGTGTAAACGATTTCAATCCGTTTATCCCGCCTGATTTTCCGGATGACCGGATAATGCCGGGTGCAAAACGCTACTACGCCGGCATCTATCTCCAGCATCAAAATCCTTTTCAGGGCAGGGTGTTTGATGGCCTCTTCCAATGAGAAACAATCGCCCCCGCCGATGATGCAGATGCTGGCTGCATGGGCATGAGCCAAAAGCGGCGCAGCCACCAAATATTGATGATAACGGTTTTCATCTTTTTCGGAGATTTGGATTTTACCGTCCAGGAAAAGCAAGGTGCCAAAAGTCTGGCTTTTAAAAATTTCCATTTTTTGAAATGCCGACCGCCCTTGATAGAGCCTCTTTCCCAGATAATGATGGCCAAAATCATTGGTCACCCATTCTCTTTTCTGTGTGCTCTTTTTAACCAAAACCGTATCCTCCTTCTTTTTCTGCCGGGTCAGGCCAGCCTGATTTTGTGCCCAAGCGGCCGGCGGGTGTGCACTTTTTTCGCCGACCCGTGTTGCTGTCTGCGGGCAGTTGCCACTGCTGGGCGATGAATAGCTTAACCGTTCATTCCCCACATTTTCAAGCATAAAAATGAAGAATTCCATCAATGCGCGAAGTACTTTGTTCTTTCAAAAAAACGCAAACAGCCGGCGTGCACTTGTCAAGGCTGCCAGGTGATATCCCCGCAACGCACAGTATCGCATTGCCGGGGCATGCGGTCGTGCGCCTGGCGGGGATACGATGTGACCAAGGGCTCCGGGACGAAAAAGCACTTGCCGGATCAGCCTGCTGGTTGTATAGAAGAAAGAAAAAAAGGGGGTGAAACATCGATGTCGATGAAGACCGTGTTTGCAGGGGGGTGTGCTGTGGTGCTGGCGCTTTTTTCCTTGACTGCCTGTCAGGAGCAGAAGACCAGCACACAGGCTGAAAGCGGTGCTATCCATGAGACGCAACAAGGGGGAAACATGATGATTACCAGCCCGGTATTTGCTCATCAACAAGCTATTCCTGCCCAATATACCTGTGATGGCGAGGATTATTCCCCGGCTTTGGAATGGAGCCACGTGCCCAAGGAGGCCAAAAGCCTGGCCTTGGTATGCGAAGATCCTGATGCATCCATGGGAAACTGGATCCACTGGCTGGTGGTGAACATACCTGCACAGTGCACGGGCATCCCTGAAAACGGCCCTTTGCCTGAAGGTGCGTTGGCTTTGAAAAACAGCTGGGGCAAAACTTCTTACGGCGGACCATGTCCGCCCAGCGGCAGGCACCGGTATTTTTTCAAATTATATGCACTAAAGGTGGAAAGCCTGGAAGGGGCCACTGCGGCCAATTTCAGGCAACTGATAGCACGGTATTCCCTGGCCCAAAGCGAACTGATGGGGACGTATCAGAGAGCAAAATAAGCCGCGGGTATTTGGCTGCGGGCGGGTTTTCATCCGGAAAAAGAACTATTTTAGGCAACGACGGTCTAATACGCAGTTGAAAACAGGCCTCATTTTGGAGCAGAGCCATGTACCCAAAATCCCAACCTCCTTGAGTTTTTTTCACCGCCTGATAAGAATGGGAATATTTTTCTTGTCTTTAAAGAGGACGGTGGATACAATAGAGCCGCTGTATCAGAAAGTCATGCCAAAGGAGGAAAACATGAAGAGGTATAAAAAAATAATGGCAATAGTCATGTTGACGTTGCTGGCGGCCGGGGTGGCATCCCAAACCCAAGCCAGAGTGACGGAAAAAGTCGACGCCATGATCGCGGAAAATTCGCCTTTGAAAGTCAACGATACGGATCTATGGCTGCAGATCGGCTATCCGCTGGTTTTCGGATTGCAATATGACAAATATGCAACAGGCAACATCGTTTTAGGCGGTGGTGCCGGCACCTATCTGGGCGGCTTTGCTTTGGATATCGCCGTAAAATACCTTTTTCTCACAGGCAAATTTTCCCCTTACCTTGCCGGAGGCCCGGTGCTTTATTATTCCGCCCCCAGCCAGAATATTTTTGGGTTGTTCGGCACCATGGGCTTGCAATACATCTTTGACAGCGGCATGGGACTTTCCATCGGCGTGGCCTATGTCACCGCCATCACCGAGAGCGAAGAGACCTTCAGTTACCAATGGGTGAATGATTCAGTCAGCCAGGCATCAGCGCAATTTGGGTTCCATTGGAACTTCTAAAAAAAAGATAAAAGGAGGATGGATGGCATGAAACGTATGGCGGGGTTGGTACTGACAGCGGTGATAGTGGCGGGCATGGCCGGTTGTGCCATGGAGGTAAAAAGGATTTCGCCGGATGAAGTGGTGGATCTTTCCGGAAATTGGAATGATACGGATTCCCAGTTGGTGGCCGAGGAGATGGTCAAAGAAGCCTTGTCCCGCCCCTGGGTGGCGCAACACATGAAAAAACACGCCGGTGATCCGCCGAAGGTTATTGTGGGAACCATCAAGAATAAAACCGATGAACACATTGCCATTGATACCTTCCAAAAAGACATTGAACGTGAATTGACCAATTCGGGCATGGTGGAATTTGTGGCCGGCAAGGGCGAAAGGGATGAGATCCGTTACGAACGTGAAGACCAGCAAACCTATGCTTCTGAATCCACGCGCAAGCAGATGTATGCGGAAACAGGGGCGGATTACATGATGCATGGGACCATCTCCAAGATCACGGACGCCCGCGGCGATAAACAGACCTTTTATTACCAAGTGGACATGGAATTGACCGATTTGCAAAGAAACATTAAAGTGTGGTTTGGCAACAAGAAGATTAAAAAATACATCAAAAAACCCGGCGCCCGTTTTTAAACGGGATGACCATGCACAGGGATTGGTTTTTGCCGGCATTGATATTGTGTGCCGCCTGCCTGGCAGGCTGCGGAGGCATTAGGGTCGCCAAGCAGGTGGCCAACACAGTGAGTGCCGGAAATTATGATGCTGCCCTGCAACTGCTGGAGAAACAAAAGCAACAATACTCCGGCCCCAATAATTTGCTCTATTATTTCGAGCGCGGAACAGTGTTGCAAAGGACGGGTGATTATACAGCCAGCATCGATGCGTTAAACAGCGCCGAGCGGCTGATAGAGGAGCTCTATGGCACGAGCGTCACGCAGGCGGCCACTTCCTTTTTAATCAATGACATGAGCATGGACTACACCGGCGAGGATTTTGAACAGGTGATGGTCCATGTGATCAAAGCCTTGAATTTTTTTTACCAGGATGAACTGCAGGGTGCGCTGGTGGAGGCCCGCAAGGTCAATACCCGGCTGGTCAAGCTGGCCGACAAGTACGGGAGCGAAGCGGTCTATGAGCAGGATGCCTTTGCCCGTTACCTGGCGGCGTATATCCATGAGGCAAGCCGCGAATACAACGATGCATATATAGATTACAAACTCGCCTACAAGGGTTTCA
>JAFGIQ010000008.1 GCA_016929575.1 candidate division FCPU426 bacterium | reverse complement strand
GAAGACCAAGCCGCTGCGACCGCCCCGGCACCGGCCAAAAAAAGGATGCCGTCCGTCATCCATTTTCAGGAAGATACGGTCATCCTGGCCCTGGAAACCAATGTGTTGGCCGATCGCTGGAACATCCAGGAGGCCATGTCCAAGGCCGAATCCCTGCTGAAATACTTCCAGGGCAAGACCGGCATGAAGCTCAAACTTCAGCGCTTTGCGCGCACGGATGACCTGCAAAAAACCCTGGCCCGGGGGCAGGCGGATTTGGTTATTGGCGCGGCGGGGACCCTTAAAAAGTGGGAAAAGCAAAACCTCCTGCGCCCGCTGGTCAGTGTGTCCAGGCAAAACAGCGCCGGCGATCTGCTGGTGTTGTGCGCCCGGGAGGGAGAAAAGATCCTGCAACCGTCCGATTGCAAAGGACTGCGGCTGGGCTATGTGCAGGGCGAAGAGTTCAATGATGTCAAACGGCTGTTTTTCAAGGATCTGACACAGCGCACCTGGGGTTCCTTTTTCCGCAGCAGCCAGCAATACCCCGGAACCCGCGCCTGTTTTCTCGCCCTGCAAATGAAGGAAATTGATGTAATGGTCAGCTGGCTGGCATTGTACGAATCCTACCGGGAACGGGAGGCGGATATGATCCGGGGTGTTGGCATCGTCGCCCGGGCGCAAACCACGATTCCTTTTGCGCCGGTGTGCATTCGCACGACTATAAGCCCGGCCAAGCTCAAGGCTGTTCATCTTCTCTACCAGGCAGCCCTGCGCATGCATAACGATCCTGACGGCCTTGCCGCCCTGCTCTCCCTTGGTTTTGACCGGGTGGTGCCGGCCACTCCCGCTGCTGAATGAAAAACCGGTTCAGGCCATTCCCGGTTCTGCTTTTTCCGTCAAGGAAAGATCCTGGGCGGCTTTGGTGATTTCCCCGCCGAAAAAGATGATCAGGGAGGAATAATAAAACCACATCAACAATGCAACCAGGGGCCCGGAGGATCCATACCAGGATAAAATTCCGCTTACCACCAGATATTTTTCCAACCCGTATCTCCCCGCTTCAAACATCAGGGCCGCCAGCAGGCCGCCCAAGGATGCGTGCCGCCAAAACACGGGCTGGTCCGGAATCCATTTATACATTAGAAAAAAAGTAAAGCCCGCGACAATGAAAGTTGACATCATCTCCAGCGTTTTCCAATGCAAGCCGATGGATTTTGTCAACAGTGCCACTGCGGCGCTGACAAAAAGGGAAAAAATCAGAATAATGCCCGCGACCAGCAACATGGCCATGGGTATCATTTGTTTGTGGAAAAAACCCGTCCATTTCGCGTGCTGTTTGGGCGCCACGCACCATATTTTGTTCAATACATAATGGATATGCGCAAAAACCACAAAAAGAGAGAGCAAAACCACGGCCAGGCTCAGATACGGCGCCCAGGGACCTTGAATAAAAATATGATGTGTGTGCTTGAGCAACATGGTCAGCACGGTTTTGGATTGGAGTGTAGCCACTGCCTCGGCCTGGCCGATAATGGCTTCCTGGGCGTTTTTGCCGGCGATTTCTGCTGTCCAGCGCAGAAAAACCGAAAAAGGCGCCAAGGCCAGGAGCAAAAAAAACGCCAAAGCACCGGCATCGGCCAAAAGACGGTCACGGTAAAAAGCCGCCAGGGCCCGGCGGATAATTTTTAGAATTCCATACATGGTTCATCCTCTTGCAATCGGTGTTGCTGGAAAACAAACATATTTTAAAAGCATTGTCTGTAACCGGCTGTTCGCTTATTATACATGAAGCAGTCCGGCCCACCAACGACATATCCGGGGATATGCCGGGCATTCCTTCGTATAGGAGCAGGCTGCGGTCTGCAGTTGGATGATGGCGGGCCAAAGAGGCGGGCTATTTCGGCAGGGGCCATGCATGCAAGGTCCGCATGAAATCCGGGTTGGTCAGGTTGCAATGCAAAGGGGTGAGCGAGGCGTACCCTTCCTCCAGGGCCAAAGCATCCGCGTCCGGAGCAGGATCGCAGATCTCGGCATCCTCCAGGGAAAGCCAGTAATAATCCCGGCCGCGCGGATCACGGCGTTTTTCATACTTGTCCTTGTACTTAAAGCTGGCCTGGCGCGTAATCCTGATCCCCTTGATTTCCTGCAGGGGCATGCTGGGCACATTCAAATTAAGCATCACTCCTGAAGGCAGCCCGCGTTTGAGTATTTCCTCGGCCAGCAGGCGGGCATATTTTTGCGCCGGGCGGTAGTCCTGGTCGCTTTTCAAGGAGCCCATGGAAACCGCCAGGCTGGGGATGCCGTAGATGGTGCCCTCCATAGCCGCGGAGACCGTGCCGGAATACAAAACATTTGTTCCGGTATTCGGCCCTGGATTGATGCCCGATATCACCAGGTCCGGCGGAGCTGCCAGCAGGTTGCTGACAGCCAGTTTGACACAATCCGCCGGCGTGCCGTTGACTGCCCGGCCGAACAAACCGCCGTTGCGATAGATGTCCCATACGCGCAGGATATGCAGCATGGTTATGGCATGCCCTGCCGCACTGCGTTCCGTGTCCGGCGCCACAACATACAGGTCGCCCATGCCGGCCAAAGCCTCCTGCAGCGCTGCCAGCCCTGGCGCGTGGATACCGTCATCATTGGTTATTAACAAAGTTGGCATGCTGTGGTCCTCTTCAGGTATATGGCCCCACTCCAGCGTGCAAAAAGACTGTGTCATAACATGCATAAAAAGAGATTGCTGGCCGCACGCAACCGGGTACGTTGCAGGACTCCGCGCAAAAACAGAAGCTTTGGTGAAGGCGGGAGCGAACGCGCCGCCTTCTCTTTTCGCACTGCAACACAGTCGCCGGGGTCGGGGAATCCGAACCAGTGCCGGGCGCACATAAAAAAAGCAGGGGCACAGTGCGCCGTGCCCCTGCTGAGACGACTTCTTTTTGTTTTTCAGGTTATTTCTTATCCGCCGGGGCTGCTGGCATCTCCGGCGCCGGAGCTTTTGATTCCCCTTCTGAACCGTATTTCTTGCGGCTCTGTTCCAAAAACAGCTCGGTCAATTTGTTGTTGTACTTTTCCCTGTCTTTGGGCGACAGACCGCTGATGTAGCGCATCATCTCTTCCATGGTGGTTCCGTGCTTGGCATAGGTTTGGTCGCTTTTTTTGCGTATACGCTCATTTAAACTGATGAGTTTTTGCGGATCCTTGGGCAGATTTTTGCCGGTGGGAAATTCGGCCATGCTTTGCGCAGAAACTTCATGCGTAATCAGGGCGGCTTTGTCAGGAGTCAGGTTTCCCTTGTAGGGTTCTTTCTTTTCCTCCATGGATTTGACCACCTCGGCCAGTTTTTTCTCCATGTCCGAGGTGCCCTCGCCTTCAAGCTTGGTTTTTTTACCTTTACCACAGCCCATGGTGCCGGCTAAAACTGCCATTGCCAGTATGACCACGCTTACGCGCCACATCCTTTTTGTCCATTCCACTGTCATCTACCCCTTTCTGATAAGTTCATCTTCTCACCCCGCCCTATCGCCGGCGGGCACGCAGATGCCAGGTTGGTACCATTGCCTAAACCCCTTTTCTCCGCCGCATCCACGCATGCAATGCAAACACCAACAATGTATTAAAATAATATCACAGCCGTTCTGGACGTCAATCTTTTTTATTATCGCTCCGCGGGGTGCGCTTGGCCTGCGTTGGCATAAAACGGTTGAGCAACGCCAAAGATCCAACCACCAAGACCGCCGCGCAAATGGCCAGGAGATACATGCCGCCGCCGCAGGCCAAACCAATGCCGGCAATGGTCCAGATCGAGGCCGCAGTCGTCAAACCAAACACCAGTCCGCCCTCGGCATGGATGATGGTCCCCGCCCCTAAAAAACCTATTCCGGTCACGACCTGGGCCGCAATCCGGCCGGGATCGATATTTTTGCCCACCCCTGCATATTGCTGGAAAAGTTCAATGGAGGTCATCATGATCAAGGCCGACCCCAAACACACCATCAGGTGTGTCTTTACTCCGGCCGGTTTATTGGCCTTCTCCCGGTTTAATCCGACCAAAATACCCAGTACAATGGCAAGTCCAAGTCTCAGTGGTATTTCCCACCATGCCAGCGGTGCAATTGTCATTGGCGGTCCCCCTTGAAAACAGATTCCCTGCAGCCAGCCGCATCATTATTCCCGGTCGGCAATGTTTGCTATAATAAAATAGTGCCGGATCCTCTCCAGTTTTTTTCTCCCGATGCCTTTCACCTGCAACAGGTCATCCATTTTTTGAAAATCTCCGTTTTTTTCCCTCCACCCAATGATGCGCTCCGCCAAAACCGGGCCGATGCCGGGCAGACTGGCCAACACCGGCAATGAGGCCCGGTTGATATCCGTCAACCGGTGTGAGGGTGCCGGAATGCTGGTTGCAGGTGCCAGTTTCCCGCTCAAACGCAAGACCCCCCAGGCCAGGACCAAACCGAATAACAAGGCCAAACATCTGACAGCAGTTGGACGCAGGCGCATTTTAATTGTACTCCGTCATGGCGCGGGTAATGCCCTGCGTCAGCCAGCACCAGGCGGCTTCCGCCGCCTTGGCAATGGTTTTTTCTGCTTGCACCCTTTCCTCACGGCGGAATCGGCCCAGCACATAATCGGTGATTTCCATTCCTGCCGGCGGATTTCCGATGCCCAAACGCAAGCGATGAAAAGTCTGTGTGCCCAGGCTTCCGATGATTGACTTTAATCCATTGTGCCCGCCCGCGCTGCCTTCGGCGCGGAAACGCAGTGTTTGCAGCGGCAGGTTGAAATCATCAACCACCACCAGGATCTTTTCAAGGGGGGATTTGAAATATTTGACCAGTGCGGTCACCGTCCGGCCCGAGCAGTTCATGTACAGCGAGGGTGTGGCCAGGATAACATTCTGCCCCTGCGCATACCCGCGCCCCCATTCGGCGTGCAGGGTCGTATGGGAAAGGTGCACGCGCATCCTGGAAGCCAAAGCCAAAACCGCTTCCGCCCCCAAATTATGGCGTGTGCGGACATATTCCGGTCCTGGATTTCTTAAGCCGATGATGAGTTTC
>JAFGIQ010000104.1 GCA_016929575.1 candidate division FCPU426 bacterium | reverse complement strand
CTTGGGGCGGGTTTTTCACGCCGAGGTTCAGCCCGCCAACTTTTTACCTGCCTACAACCAGGCAACCATGGCGCAAGAAACCCAGGGTATGCGGGAATTCAGGTCCTATATCAAAGCCCTGGAAACCGGGAGTGTCGCCTTCAGCCAGAATATGGAAGGCAGGAGGGCGGCTGCATCCCTGGGGTTTGGCGAGGAGTTCGGGCAGCTCTACAATAATTTGAAGCGCCATGTGCAGGAGACCCTGCGTTTCCGGGGCAGTGTGAGTATTAACGATGTTATTGCCCTGGGTAAAGGCATGCTTGCCCCGGAGGCGGGCATTGAATCCATACGCGCCGGTGTGGCCGGGCAACAGGGACAAAACACGGATTTTGCCGATTATCTTGCCAAGCTGCGCACTGGAGGCATGTCTTTCAGCCCTTACATCTCAGGCGCAAATGCCGCGCAACAACTCGGCTATGGACAGGATTTCGCCGAGGCGTATGATCAACTGGTGCAAAAGGCCAATAAACGTATAAGCGAGCAGGGAAGGCTTTCCATTGAAGATGTGATCGCGCTGGCTGAAACCATGGTTAATGACAGTCAGGCTGCCGTCATGCAACCGGAAACAAAAGCAGGACCGGATTTGGAGGAACTGGTATCCGTGGTTCGACACGCCCTGGGGCAGGCGCGCACAGACCTCCAAGTGGATCAAGCCATTGCTACATTTGAAGAAGCGGTTCGCCAGGGCTTGAGCAGCGGAAGCATTGCAAACCAGGAAGCAGCCCAGGCTTTGAACACGCTGGATGTCGCAATCCTGCGTCCCCTGGGGTACCACGTAAACCAAAGCCCTCTGGGACTGGGGGATGAACGTGCTTTTGTGGTTTACAGGATCAACCGGTCGGAGACCAGGACCACGGCCCAGGGAGATGTGAACGTCTATTTTGTGGACCAGGTGACGCGATATGCAGATGGTTTGCTGCGCGGTAATCCGGGGTGGAGCTCCTTGTTTACGGATGATGTTTTTGTTTTTTCGCAATCCATCCGCCAGTCCGACAAAAGCGGCGTGGAAAAAGTGCTGGGTGGCGATGTTCCGTTTAAACCCGTCGGGGGAATGTTTCAAAAGGAATTTAAAAAAAATCTGGAACAGCAAGCGCGCTTGAGCGCCGACTTGCTGCGCCGGGCTTTCCGGGGCAAGAGCGCTGCTGAACGTATCGCAATTCAGGAGAATAGCACTGCGGCGCATGAAACCGAGCATGAGGTTTCCCGCCGGCAACTGGACCTGCAGGAAGGCGAGGTGTGGAACGGTCCGCTGGAAGAAGAACGGGCCGAACTCAAGTCCATGCTCGATGGCGAGCCCCTGCATATATTGGCGCATATTGTTGAACTGGCTGCAGGCAACCGGTCTTTCGCCTGGTCATTGCTCGGGCGGATAACGGGATTGGATGCCCAACAGCACAGGGAGATCATTGCGGCTTTGGAAAGCATGTCAGACGCTGAGCTCACTGCGGGGATTCGCGCAGCCTACGCGCAAGTGCAGAGTGAATGGCAGGCATTTTACAAACAACAACTGCAAATGGCCCGGCAGAGGAAAGCAGGCGCCTCCCATGCCTACAGCGCAGATGCAGCATATAGGACCGGCTTGGCGAATTTATTGTGGACCATGGCCGGAATTGTGGTCATGGCTTTTTTCTTTACCGGTTTTGGGCAGGTGCAGCCCGGCTTCGGCATGCAAGCGGCTGGAGCCCTGGCCGGGATTATAACCGCTCTCCTGCCTCTCCCTGCGTCCATTGCCGGGTACCTGCGCTGGCAGGTGCTCAACCGGTATATCCCTGCGGGTGATATAGCGCTCAACACCATTGGCTTGGAATTGACTCCTGAACAAAAAAAGGCCCTGCTGGCGCTCAAACGCGATCACCCGGGAATATATGCGTCAATATTGCTGCACGAATCCTATGCCAACCACGGGCAGGGCAATTTGGCCATGCATCCGCTGCTGGGGCGCCTCTTCCAAAGAGTACGCCAACCGGACAATATCAATGACCAGGGCGAAACCCGCGGCCGGGAGATTGCCAGGCAGATAGAGCAGTATGAAGAACAAGCCGTGGTTGCCGCGCTCCAGCCTTTCCTGAAGGCCGAAGAAGCGACTGTCACCTACTTTATGGCTGAAAAAGCCATGCAGGCAGCGCTGCAGGCAAGCACCCAACCCCTCACCGTGCGTCTTATTGCGGACAATGGCCGGGTGTATGAAATTTCCATCCCCGACCTTGAGGGGGTGAAAGACCAGGCCCAAAAGCAGAATCTGACCAATGCGGTTTACCGCCGCTACGTGGCCATGATATACGCCCAGGCCGCGGCCTTGGGCAACAGGCCCACCAGGTACCTTTTGGTGGAAGTGCTGGATCAAAAGGGTCAAAGGCGGAAGGAAACCCAAAAAGCCCTGAGCGAGACGGTGCGGACATATTTTACCGAATTGGGCCATCCGTTTTTCAGTAAAGCCAATGCGGATATGCCTGTTGCCATTGTGCCCAAATCCCTTGATTTGAATGACAAGCAGGAAAAACCGCAAGTGCGCAGGAAATCCAATAAGCAGAAGGGAATATACGTAGGAATAGATGTGGGCGGCCAGGGCATGAGGGTGGTGGTCGTTAAAGACGGCCGGGAGATTACGGAAGAAATTTTTCCGCGCCGGCCTGATGAAGAGGCATTGCAGCAGGCAGACCAAAGCCTGCGCTATCGTTACTCTTTTGCCTATGACCATCTTTCCCAAGGAGGAACAGGCGAAGAATTCAGCAACCGGATCACACGATACCTGGCCGAGATCAAGCAGGCGGTTGAAGAAAAACACGGCCCCCTGACCGGGGTTTTCATCAACCTGCCCGGATCACCTGACCGCGGCCATGACCGCATGTCCAGCCTGGGCAACTTGAGCCGCGGTTTCAGAAACATGCTTGTTGATTTTAAGCAGGCCAACACTTTCATCCCCCGAATGCGCGCGCTTTTCGGCCGGAATACCGCCTTTGATTACGGCAATGACACCACGGGCTGGACCCTGGACGTGGCGGATAGCACGGGCGTGCAAAACGGCGTTTTTATCGGCGCTGGTTCGGGACTGGCTGTAAAGGAATTTGAAAACGGCGTGGAAATAGACGGCGTCAATGAAGGCGGCCACCACCGCTGGAACATCAAGGAAACCACGGGCCCCAACATGACGATGGACAGCCTGCCGAACTCATTCGAGGATATGGGAGGCAGCATCCGCGGCATCCTGCGTTTGGCCAGAATGTACGGTTTGATTGACCGGCTGTGGGTGCACAGGGGCCGGCAGCAGCTGCCGGGATTGGGGGAGGTCGAAGTCAGGCACATCGGCCTGGCGGCGGCAGGCATTGAGCCCTGGGATGGAAAAACCCGGCTGCCGGAAAACCATGAACTGACCAAAATCGCACGGATCGTGCTGGATATGATCGCCCAGCGCGAGGCCCAGCATATCCTCCTCCTCCACCGCCTGACCGGAAAAACCCAATTCGTCCTTGCCGGCGGTACCATGGCCGGCGAGACCGGTGTGATGCGGCGCGCAATGATACAAAAGCATGTTGACTTTTTTGCGCGGGAATTGGGAGTAAAAGCAGCCCTGCAGGTGCTGCTGGTGCAAGATGCCAGCGCAGCCCGCGGCGCAGCGCTCAAGGCCATGGATGTGGCTGCCCAAAAGCGCCAAACCTCGCGCTGGCTTAGAAGCATCTCGGGATTCAAAACCATTGAAATGGGTTCGGTTTTGACCGGGCTGATTTTAGCCGGATTGGGCATCGCCGCCATCGTCCAAGCCGCCACTATGGCTGCCAT
>JAFGIQ010000103.1 GCA_016929575.1 candidate division FCPU426 bacterium | reverse complement strand
TCTCATCTTGTATAATGCCGCGGTTCAGGCTGTTCACCGGATATGTCCTGCCGCATCCCAGGCGGCCCAACTCTCCCCCGATGATGATATCCTTTTGCAGCTCCAAAAGATCGCCGCGCAAAACGCCAAAACACACGGGACATTTCAGGTCTTTTATTCTCTCGCGTTTCATGCCGGTCCTGTTCCACAGCCGAGGTGCAAGCTGCAGTCTTTTTTTTCACCTCACTTCAGGTTTTGTCCCAAATACCAGTCAATGGTATTTTTTAATCCGGTTTCAAAATCCATTTCGGCCGTAAAGCCGAAGTACTTCTTGGCCCTCGAGGTGTCAAGGCAGCGCCGCGGCTGGCCGTTTGGCTTTTCCTTATCCCATACAATTTGCCCGCCAAACCCGGTGAGCCGGGCGATCACGCCCACCAAATCTTTAATGGAAATTTCCCTGCCCGATCCCAGATTGACCGGTTCAGGGCCGTCGTATTTCTCCGTGGCCAGGATGATGCCGCGGGCCGCGTCTTCCACGTATAAAAATTCGCGGGTGGGCGAGCCGTCGCCCCAGACGATGATTTCCTTTTCCCCCTTTTCCTTGGCTTCCAGGCATTTTTTTATCAGGGCCGGAATGACGTGCGAGGACCCGGGATGGAAATTATCCCGCGGCCCGTACAGGTTCACAGGCAGGAGATAAATAACGTTCATGCCGTATTGCTGGCGGTAGGCCTGCGCCTGCACCAGCAGCATTTTTTTGGCCAGCCCGTAGGGGGCGTTGGTTTCCTCCGGATAGCCGTTCCATAGGTTTTCTTCCTGAAAAGGCACGGGCGTGAATTTGGGGTAGGCGCAGATGGTGCCGAGGGCCGTGAATTTTTCCACGCCGAACCGCCGGGCCTGCTCGATCAATTGCACGCCCATGATGATGTTGTCGTAGAAAAACCGCCCTGGATTTTCCCGGTTGGCGCCAATGCCTCCCACCACCGCCGCCAGGTGAATAACGGTCTGCGGTCTGTGCTTTTCATACAGGCGCCTGATATTCTCTTCCCTGGTCAAATCGCATTCTTCCATGGCGGGCGCAATGAGCTGTCCGCACCCGCAGGATTGCAGGCGGGCGATGAGATGCGACCCCAAAAATCCGGCTCCGCCGGTCACCAATACCCGTTTGTTTTTCAAATAATCCAAAGTGCACCCCCTTGGCAGGTCCCTGCGTGATGAGGCCCGCGCCTCACGGCCGGTCCGGGCCCGGTTGTCAAACCTCCTGGTCCGCCTCGCCGGCCGGCGGTTTTTCGGCCACGGCGAACATGCGCGGTTCCAGGATGATCTCCCGCTTTTGCAAACCCCTTCCCAATCCGCATTCCACGGCCAAAAACAGGCGCAGCATTTTTTCGACCAGGCGCCACAATATCTTTCTGACCAGGCTGCTGAAGTTGTGCACCGGCCCGATGCCGTATATGCCCAGGGGATTGAAACCGCATACGCGCAGCACCTGGTTTACGCTGATCGGCGTGAATCCCACCTCATGGGTAAAATCGATGAAGACCCGTGAGGCGCCAAAAAGCGAAGCGGCGTTTTCCGTGCTGATCAGCACGCGGCCGCCGGGCTTCAGGGCGGTGAAGATGCCGTCAAGCAGCTGCAGCACCTCATCCTTGCGCAGGTGCTCGATGATGTCATTGGCCACAATCAGGTCATAGCAGCCGGGGTGGGCCGGGAGAAAGGCAAAAAGGTCCGCTTCCTCCGCTTCCTCCACGCCCAGCTGGCGCGCAAGCCTGAGCTGTTCGGCCGAAATATCCACGCCGCGGACATTGTGATACCCTTCCTTTTTCAAAAAATACATGAAATGCCCGGCCCCGCAGGCCGCGTCCAGAATGGCCGCGTTTTTATCCGCCGGCAAATGCCTGAGAAAAGTGCGCGCATACAAGCGGCTGTGAAAATCATACTCTTCCTTTGACAACACATGGATGTATCGCCAATGCTTGCTCACAAAAGCCTGGTAGCATCTCTCCCGGTAATCCATTGTTTTTTCCTTTCCTGGTTACGCGCAGGCTAAAAACTTCTTTCCCCCAGGCGGGACGGGGCTGTGGCAGCCAATCCCGCGCTTTTTTCATCACCCTGCTAGCCGCTGCGCCTGCGCGCCCAAAAACCGCCGGCCGGAATCTGATCCGGCAGGCTGCCGCCCGGCAGCCAGCGCTGTGCCATCCAGAGCAGGCCTGCGTAGACGATCACACCCCAGGCGGTTTTCACGCCCAGGCCAATCCAGCCGGTCCACGGCAGCATGCGCACGCAGCCGGCCATGATCCCGGCAGAAAATAAATATACACCCAGATGGCCGAAGTGGGGAGTCAAATCGAATTTAATTTTTATCAACCCCCAGTAACCGGCCAGGCTGGCGGCCATGGCCGCGCTGACGGCCAGGCCGGCGCCGACAAAGCCCCAACGCGGAATCAGCAGGGCGTTGAGACCGGCGCTCACCAGCAGGGCGCCGGCCACCACCCCCACGGCCAACCGCGGTTCATCCTTGGCAAAAAAAACCGCTCCGGAATTGATCTGGCAGGACCACAGCAGGGAGTAAAGCGCCAGGTATTTGAAAACCGGCGCTGCCGCCCAAAACGCCGTGCCCAAAAAGAGCCGCAGGATATCCGGGGAAACAGCCCACAGCCCCAAGGCCAGGGGAATACCGATCAAGGAAACCAGGTCCGTGGAAAAACGGTATTCGTCGCGGAAAGCCGCCTTGTCATTACGGCCGCAGGCCTCGACCAGGCGCGGGTATATCAGGATCGCCACATACGCGGGCAACAAATATACCACGCCATAAAAGGCCAAGGCCCCGGAATATAATCCTGCTGTCTGGGCATTGGTCCATAAACGCAGCAAAATGACGTCCAGCCGCTGGAAAAGGGTTTCCAGCACCGCCAAAACGATCATCCATTTGCCAAAGCGGATGATGCGGGAGGTAAAAGCCTCCTCCGGCACGCGCGGCGCTGCCGCCAAATCCCGGCCCAGACGCCAGGCCGGCCAGGCGGCCAGCACCAGCGGCGCGGCAATGAAAACCAGATAGATCCTTCCGGGCGCAATCAGTCCCCATGCCGCCAGCAGCGCCACGCCGGCCAAGCGCAGGGTGTTGAAGGACAAAACCATGTTGTAAGCAGCATAATTTTTCTCGGTCTGGGCCACGGCCGAGAAATACTGGCTGTAGCTCACCCAAAAACCGGTTGCCAGGCCGAGCAGCAAGGGCCAGCGCAACCCTGGCAGCAGAAACCAGCCCAGGCCCGCGGCCATTCCCAGGACCAACAGGCCCAGCCAGGTTTTCAAGCGCAGCACGGCGGCGTAATATCCCAGTTTGACCTCCATCTCGCCCCGCGCCTGATGGAAGGCGGAATACCGCAACAGCGTGCGCGTCAGGCCGAAATCAAATAAAATGGTGGAGACCACGGCCGTGGAGACAAAAAAATAAAAATCGCCGAAAGCCTCCGGCCCGACCAGACGCGCTACCCAGACATTGACCAAAAAGGCACTGGCGGAATTGACGAGTTGAAAAATCGATACCTGGGTGAAGTGCCGCAAAAAAACACGGGGTGAGGAGCCGGCCAAAGAGGTGGGGGCGGTCAACGGAGGCGTCCCCGCCAGTCTTGGATCAAGGCCCCAACGGTTTCGGCCAAAGGAATGCGCGGTTTCCAGCCCGTGGCGCGGGTGATTTTGTTAATGGCCGCCACTTTGCGCAGTTTTTCCGCGCGGACTTTTTGGTGTTTAACGTCCACCTTGATTTTCACCGTGGTGTGGGAAAGCATTTCCTTGAGCAGGGCCCGCACCGTGATGCCCCGGCCGGTGCCGATATTGTAGACTTCGCCGGGTTCGCCTTTTTCCATCAGCGCCCAATATCCGGCCACAATGTCGCGCACATCGGAAAAATCGCGGATCACATCCAGGTTTCCCACTTCGATGGCCGGCACGCGCCGCCCCAGTTCAATGGAGACAATCTGGGAGGCAAAATCCGTGGCCACAAAACCAAGGGCCTGCCGGGGACCGATGTGGTTAAACGGCCTGGTCCTGATGACAGGCAGGCCGTATTGGGTAAAGTACGCCAACCCCATCATGTCCTGGCAGACTTTGGAAACAGCATAGGGACTGTCCGGCGACAGGGGCTGGGATTCGCGGATGTATTTGACCGCGTGCCCCACTCCTCCGTATTCATCGGCGCTGCCCGCCACCAGCACGCGCAGGGTGTTGTCCGCCTTGCGCACGGATTCGAGGACATTCAGGTTGCCGAGCACATTGACCCGCAGGGTGGTCTCCGGGTCCTGATGCGAGCGGTTGGGATTGCTTTGCCCGGCCAGATGGAATATCCATTTGGGCCTGACTTCCTGCACCAGCGCTTCCACGGCCTGCTGCTCCGTGATGTCCACGCTGTGCACCACCGCGGCTTGTGCGTTTTCGAGGTTGCGCAGGGAAACGCCGGGATAGGCCGTGCCGTGCACCTCCGCACGCCGGGCCAGGGCAAATTCCGCCAGATGGCTGCCCACAAATCCTTCCATGCCGGTAATCAATACGCGCATTGCCTTATCGCCTCCTCCTTGCAAGGCCTTGCTCCCGTAAAGTAAAACCCCCGGCCCGTATCCGTGCGCGTGTAAAAAACGAAAGCCTCGGATCCAAAGATTTCGCAACACCACGGCGCACAGGCAGATGGGGGTAAAAAGCCAAAAGCACGCCAGGATTTTTTAACCCTTTTTCCATCCGTGTGATCTTCGTAATCTGCGGATAGGATGTTCGTGGTATTTTAACATCCCTGACCCGTCTTTTTAATTTGGAGGGGTCGCCTGGTCCTGACCTGAACGCATGCTTTCCTGCGACAGTTTCCACATGGAGACATTCATCTGGACCGTAAATATCCATCCCAGCACAATGACCAGTATGGCCTGGATCATGTGAAAAACGACGGCAAAACCCAGCGCGGTTTCTTTGGCCACGCCGTATTTGGCCAAAGCCAGAATCACCATGAATTCAAAAACACCCAGTCCTCCGGGCGAGGATGGTATCATCAATCCCATGTTGAGAACAACGATGAGAAAGACCGCTGCAAAAAACGGCAGCTGCAGGCCGGCCGCCCAAAAGCAAAGGTAGGTCACCATGATCCAGGCAAGCCAGGAAAGCAGGGTGACGCCCACCCCGGCCATGAACTGCCCCGGATTCTTTATCAGTTTAAGCCCTTCTAAAAAAGCATCCATCTGCCGGTGCAGCCAGCGGCCTATATTTCCCGGCAGCCGGGCGAGGGGTTTTTCTATGTATTCCAGCAGATGTCCGCCGAAGCGGTAGTTCAAAATCAGGGCCAGAAAAAAACCGCCGCCGAAAATAGCCAGCAGCAGTCCGGATACTTTCAGCCAGTTCTCAAAGGGCACGATAAACATCATCAGGATGAAATAAAACATCATGCACAGCAGATCCACTCCCCGTTCCAACACCACGACCGCCAGCGACAGACTGATGGTAAGTCCTTCGCGCTTGCTTAAAAGCCAGGCGCGCACCAATTCTCCCAGTTTCAAAGGCAGGACATTGTTGGCGAAATAACCGATGGTGATAATGCGAAAAGCATTTCCCAGGTTGATGGGCTTGTGCCCCATCAGCAGAATGCGCCACAACAGGCTGCGGAAATAATACGCCACCAGGATGGACCCGGCGCTGGCCAGCAGCCAGCCAAAGTGGACCTGGCGGAAAGTCTGCACCACCTTGGCCAGATTGATTTTATACAAGGCCAGTCCCAAAAAAACCAGACTCAGCACCAGGCCGATGATTATTTTCATGCCATGGCTTTTCCAGAGGCCTGCTGCCGGTTGTCCGGCGGCAGGATGCTCCGACGCCTCCGGCAGCCAGCGGTTCGTCTTTTCGTTGTGATGGCTATGCCCCATGAAGCGTTCCCCTTATTCCCTAGGCGGTAGCGCCGGCTGAAGCCATCTGCTCCAGCGTATGGCGCAAGGCGCGGTCCAGATCCCACAGCGTGTTTTTTTTCAACGCCGCCCGGGTCTTGTCGGTAAGCAGTCCGCTGTTGAGCGGACGCCGGGCTTTTTGCCGGAAAACTGCTGTTTGAACAGCGGTTACCAGGCAGGGATCAAACCCCAATTTTTCCAGCACCCGCCGGGCAAAATCCGCCTTGCTGATGCGGGTGGTTCCGGTGACATGATACACGCCCCAGTGGTTTTGTTCCATCAACTCTCCGGCGGCAGCGGCCAGGTTCCAGGCCTGCGTCGGATTGCCCAACTGGTCGTCCGGCACTGTGATCGGTTCGCCGCGCTGGGCGCGCCGGAGAAGCTGCATAAAAAAATTCACTGAGCCCGGCAGATAGGAAAAAACAAACATGGTCCGGATAATTAAATGTCGGGCAACAACGCGGGCCACGATGTGCTCGCCCTCCAGTTTATGCCGGCCGTAAACGGACAGGGGCCGGGGCGTATCCTCCTCCCGGTAAGGCCCCCCCTGGCCGTCAAAAACATAGTCCGTGGAAAAAAAGGTCATGCCCGCGCCGATGGCGCGGCAGGCGTCCGCCACATTTTCCGTGCCGCGCACATTGACGGCCTCGGACTTTTCCGGCGCTTCCTCGCATTGGTCCACGTGCGTCAAGGCGGCGGTCAGGATCACATGCTCCGGTCTTTCTGCCTTGAGCTTCGCTTCCACCGCCTGCTTGTCCTGCATATCCAGGACCTCCAGGCCAGGAGCGGCCTGCAAGGCGGTCCCGCTGACCGCGTGGCGTGCCCCCAGCACTTGCAGGAAGTGTTGGCCCACCTGCCCGTCAGCGCCGACAACCAGTATTTTCATCCCCAAACATCCTTTCCGCGCTGGCGTTCGCCCCCCGGCTGCCTGGAACGACCCGCCGAATGCTCACTCCTCCCAGGTCTGCCATGGACGCTCGTTTCGCTCCCACATGGCGTTTAAGCGCTCAACATCCTTGAAGGTATCCATGCAGGTCCAGAAATCCTGGTGGGTAAAAACCGCCAATTGCTTTTCCGCGGCCAGCCGCCGCAGGGGGGCCTCCTCCAGCACGGCCTGTTCATCCAGATAATCAAAAATGCGCTGGTCAAACACAAAAAAACCGCCGTTGATCATGCCCGCCAACCGCGGCTTTTCCTTGAACGAGGTAACCACTCCGTCATCCGCCTCAATGACGCCGAAAGCCGAGGCCGGATGCACGGCCGTAAGGGTGGCGGCCTTTTTTTGCCGGCAGTGGAAATCCACCAGGTCGTGCAAATGAACATTGGACAGCCCGTCGCCGTAGGTTGCCAAAAAATAATCTCCGGTCAGATATTTCCTGGCCCGCCACACGCGGCCGCCGGTGGGCGTCTTGCTTCCCGTATCCACAAAAGTGATTTTCCAATTCTCCGGCCGGCTGCCGTGGGTAATGATGCGGTCTTTGCCCGCCCCCAGACGCAGGGTGAAGTCCGACCCCATCCATTCATAATTCAGAAAATATTCCTTGATCCTATCGCCCTTGTATCCCAGGGCCAGAATAAACTCCGTGAAACCATGAACTGCATAGTGCCGCATGATATGCCAGAGGATGGGGCGTCCGCCTATTTCCACCAGCGGTTTGGGCTTGTATTCGGTCTCCTCGCGCAGGCGCGTGCCTGCGCCCCCGCATAAGATCAGCACTTTGACGTTTTCAGCCATCTTTTGCCTCCTGCGCTGCCATCCCGCCGCCTCAGCGCCGCAGGCCGGTTGCTGGTTTTAAAATCCTTGCTGCCGGTCCTGGATTTCCTTGCGCACCCGCCGCAGGTCGTGATCCACCATCATTTGGATCATCTGCTCAAAAGTCACTTCCGGTTTCCATTGCAATTCCCGGCGCGCCTTGCCCGCATCGCCCAGCAGGTGCTCCACTTCAGCCGGCCTGATCAGTTTGGGATCAACTCTGACATATTGCTTCCACTCCAGGCCGACATGGGCAAACGCCGTTTTTAGCAGATCTTTGACGGAATGATTCACCCCGGTGGCGACAACGTAGTCCGCGGGCCGCTGCTGCTGCAGCATCAGCCACATGGCGCGCACATAATCCCCGGCAAAACCCCAGTCGCGCTTGGCTTCCAGATTGCCCATGGTCAGTTTCTTTAAAAGCCCGAGTTTGATGCGCGCCACCGCGTCCGTGACTTTGCGGGTCACAAATTCTTTTCCCCGCCGCGGCGACTCATGATTGAATAAAATGCCGGAAAGCGCAAACAGATTGTAGCTCTCGCGGTAATTCACCGTGATGAAATGGCCGTAGACTTTGGCCACGCCGTAAGGACTGCGGGGGTAAAAGGGCGTCTTCTCGTTTTGCGGCACGGTCTGGACCTTGCCGAACATTTCCGAGGAACTGGCCTGGTAGAAACGCATGGTCGGATCAACCGTGCGGATCCCCTCCAGCATGCGCGTCACACCCAAGGCGGTGAATTCGCCGGTTAAAATCGGTTGCTCCCAGGAGGTGGGCACAAACGACTGGGCGGCCAGATTGTACACCTCGCGCGGACGCGTCTTTTTCAGGGCGGCAAGGATGGACATCTGGTCCAGCAGGT
Organism: candidate division FCPU426 bacterium; assembly: GCA_016929575.1. GTDB lineage: Bacteria > Oederibacteriota > JAAXVQ01 > JAAXVQ01 > JAUVAV01 > JAFGIQ01. Next base: position 646 of record JAFGIQ010000103.1, on the reverse strand, counting down.
CGATCTCGACCAATTCCAGCTGGTTCTTGATGTGCTCGATGCGCTCAAAATTTTCCGTCGAGTTCCGGCGCACGGTGCCGAAGACTTTATATCCTTTAGAAAGCAGAAATTCGGCCAGGTAGCTGCCGTCCTGGCCTGTAATGCCCGTGATCAGGGCCTGCTTTTTGTTTTTAGACCCTTTGCTGTGCCTCATGTTGCGTTGTCTCCTCCTCGTCGGCTGGTGGTGGGTGTTATTTGCCGGCACGGTGACGGTGGATATATTGTGCGCGGTAGTATTTCAAATAGGCGCCGGTTTTCAGCGGACGCCACCATTGGGGATTGTCCTGATACCACTTCACCGTGCTGGCCAGCGCCTGGTTGAATTTCCACGACGTGCGCCAGCCCAGGCGGCGTATTTTTCCCAGCGCCAGGGCGTAACGGCGGTCATGGCCCAGGCGGTCCGGCACCCGCTGGATCAGGGCGCGGGGTTTGTGCAGCAGCCGCAGGATGGCATAGGTGATCTCGCGGTTGGTGCGTATGTTGCCGGCGCCCAGGTTGTAGACCGCGCCCGGTTTTCCGTGCGCGAGTATAAAATCAATGCCCAGGCAGTTGTCGGTGACATAGATCCAGTCGCGCCGGTTGAGGCCGTCCCCGTACAGGGGCAGGG